>NZ_JBVHYH010000079.1:0-38699 GCF_055569135.1 Kitasatospora sp. NPDC029367 | reverse complement strand
TGTGCTCTATTTCGGCTCCAGGTCCGATAAGAAGGGAAGAGGGTGGGGCTCTCGAGGATAGGAAGCAACGAACCCCCCCCCGGGGAAACGGGCCTCTCGGCCCCCCGCTCAGGTGCCGGGCTCCTGCGTCAGTCGGCCAGCGGGAGGTAGACCCGGTTGCCCTGGGCGGCGAACTCGGCGGACTTCTCGGCCATGCCGGCCAGCGCCTCGGCGTCGAAGTCGCTCTGCACCGCGCTGGAGCCGTCGCCGTGCTCGTCGCGGATCTTCTGGGAGATCTTCATCGAGCAGAACTTCGGGCCGCACATGGAGCAGAAGTGCGCGGTCTTGGCCGGCTCGGCGGGGAGGGTCTCGTCGTGGAAGTCGCGGGCGGTCTCCGGGTCGAGGGCCAGGTTGAACTGGTCCTCCCAGCGGAACTCGAAACGGGCGTCGGAGAGGGCGTCGTCCCAGGCCTGGGCGCCGGGGTGGCCCTTGGCGAGGTCGGCGGCGTGGGCGGCGATCTTGTAGGTGATCACGCCGGTCTTGACGTCGTCCCGGTTGGGCAGCCCCAGGTGCTCCTTGGGCGTGACGTAGCAGAGCATCGCGGTGCCCCACCAGGCGATCATGGCGGCGCCGATGCCCGAGGTGATGTGGTCGTAGCCGGGGGCGACGTCGGTGGTGAGGGGGCCGAGGGTGTAGAACGGCGCCTCGTCGCAGATCTCCTTCTGGAGATCCATGTTCTCCTTGATCTTGTTCATCGGGACGTGGCCCGGGCCCTCGATCATCACCTGGACGTCGCGCTCACGGGCGATCCGGCCGAGCTCGCCGAGGGTCTGCAGTTCGGCGAACTGCGCCTCGTCGTTGGCGTCCGCGATGGAGCCGGGCCGCAGGCCGTCACCGAGCGAGAAGGTGACGTCGTAGGAGGCCAGGATGGAGCAGAGTTCCTCGAAGTTGGTGTAGAGGAAGTTCTCCTGGTGGTGCGCCAGGCACCAGGCCGCCATGATCGAGCCACCGCGTGAGACGATGCCGGTCTTGCGGCGCGCGGTGAGCGGGACGTACCGCAGCAGCACGCCCGCGTGGACGGTCATGTAGTCGACGCCCTGCTCGCACTGCTCGATGACGGTGTCGCGGTAGACCTCCCAACTCAGCTCCTCGGCCCGGCCGTCGACCTTCTCCAGCGCCTGGTAGAGCGGCACGGTGCCGATCGGCACGGGGGAGTTGCGCAGGATCCACTCGCGGGTGGTGTGGATGTTGCGGCCGGTGGAGAGGTCCATGACGGTGTCGGCGCCCCAGCGGGTGGCCCAGGTCATCTTCTCCACCTCCTCCTCGATCGAGGAGGTGACGGCGGAGTTGCCGATGTTGGCGTTGATCTTCACCAGGAAGTTGGTGCCGATGATGGCCGGCTCCACCTCGGGGTGGTTCACGTTCACCGGGATGACGGCGCGGCCGCGGGCCACCTCGTCCCGCACGAACTCCGGCTCCAGGCCCTCGCGCAGCGCCACGAACTCCATCTCCGGCGTCACCACGCCCCGCTTGGCGTAAGCGAGTTGGGTGACGGCGACGCCGCCGCGGCCGCGCAGCGGGCGGCGCGGGCGGCCGGGGAAGACCGCGTCCAGGTTGCGCAGGTCGCCGCCGCGCGGGGAGGTGTGCTTGATCCCGTCGTCCTCGGGGCGCGCCTCGCGGCCGTCGTACTCCTCGACGTCGCCGCGCTGGCGGATCCAGGCGTCGCGCAGGGCGGGCAGCCCGCGCCGCACGTCGGGCTCGTACGCCGGGTCGGTGTACGGGCCGGAGGTGTCGTACAGCGGCACGGTCCGGCCGTTGGTGAGCTGCACCTCGCGGTACGGGACCCGCAGGTCGGGGCGGGATCCGTCGCGGTAGGCCTTGCGCCAGGCCGGGGTGGGGTATCCGGTGCGCTCGCTGCTGGGGGTGCTGCGGGCAGGCTGCGGCTGTGCTTCGAACGTGGTCATCTGACCTCTACTCCCTACGCCGGCATTATCCGGTCCAGGTTCCTGCGGTCGACGCAGCCGTCGGTCCGTCCGTCGACGGTCCGGTCAGCGTCCTCTCAGCCCGGTGCTCCGAGCTCCCGCGTCGCAGGCGGTATTGCCTGCACATGACGCCCAACACGGTAGCGAGCCGATCGCCGCAGGTCCAGACGGTCCCCGAAACGGATCGGCGCGGGGAAAGGCCGAGGCCCGGCCCCCGCGAACGGGGTGCCGGGCCTCCGGAGGCGCTCCGCGCGGCGCGCGGAGCGGGGTCAGCTCTTCGCGGCCTTCTTGACCAGGATCACCACTGCGGCGGCGATGCCGACGACCACCAGCAGCTTGATGACGATGCTCAGCAGGGCACCGACCACGCCGAACACGAAGGCGATGATGTTCCAGGCCAGCACCAGGACCAGCACCGGGATGACGATGTTGCGCACCCAGGAGGGCAGCGACTTCCAGAGCTCAGCCATGTCGGTTCCTCTTCTCCCCTCGGGTCGGCCGCCGTCCGGTAACCGCATCCCGCTTGCTTTCGATGCTTCGATCGTACGGTGGCGGAAGCGGCGGAACGAGGGCCTGCGGCCCGGAGAGAACCCCTAGATCACCCCGATCCGACCCCCCGGGAGGACCCCCGAGAAACGGCTGGGGAGCCGGGTCAGACCGGCCAGCGCTCGCCGCGCCAGGCGGCGTCCCAGAACATCCACTCGTAGCGCGAGGTGGTCGTGAAGTGCTCGACCACCCGGCGGCGTTCGGCCGCCGAGAGCTCCTCGCCGAGCCGGTCGGTGAGCGCCAGCACCCGGCGGACCACCGACTGGAAGGCCTCGTCGCCGTAGGTGGCGATCCACTTGGCGTACAGCGGGTCGGGGGAGCCCTGGGCGAGCAGCGCCTCGCCGACCCGGGCGTAGATCCAGTAGCAGGGCAGCACCGCGCCGAGCGCCTCGGCGAAGGACCCGCCGTACACGGTGGCCAGCAGGTAGCTGGTGTAGGCACGGGTGGTCGGCAGCACCGGTTCGGCGGCGGCCTCCTCGGCGGTGCCGCCGAAGGCGGTCAGGAACTCGGCGTGCATGCCCTGCTCGGCGGCGAGCGCGCCGACCGCGTCGTCGGCGAAGGCCCGTACGTCGGCCTCGCCGGGGGCCTTGGCGGCGCAGACGGCGAGGGCGCGGGCGTAGTCGCGCAGGTAGTGCGAGTCCTGGACGACGAAGTGGCGGAAGGCCTCGCGCGGCAGGGTGCCGTCGGTGAGGCCGCCGATGAAGGGGTGGGCGAGGATCTCGGCGTAGATCGGCTCGATCGACGCCCAGAGCTCCTCGGTGAGGCTACGGGTCATGCGAACGACCCTACGACGGCGCCGCCCGGCCCCGCCCCCGGCCGTCGGCCCCGCCTCCTCCCCCGCCCTTCGGCTTCGCCCCGTCCACCTCCGGGACCAGGGGCGTTCGGCACCAACTCGTCCGGCGGGAGCTTCCCCCGGAGCGGGCCGCCTGTCAGGCTTGGGCGGCATGAAGGGTTTCGTCATCAAGACACTGATCAACGCGGCGGCCATCTGGGTCGCCGCCTGGATCGTCAGCGGCATCCAACTCGCCGAGGGCAAGGCCGACTGGCAGCACAAGACGCTGACGGTGCTCGGCGTCGCCGTCGTCTTCGGGCTCATCAACTGGCTGATCAAGCCGGTGGTGAAGCTGTTCTCGTTCCCGTTGTTCATCCTCACACTGGGACTGATCACCTTTGTGATCAACGCCCTGATGCTGCTGCTCACCTCGTGGGCGTCCACCAAGCTGGAGTTGGACTTCCACGTGTCCACCTTCGGTTCCGCACTGGTCGGTTCACTGATCATCAGCCTGGTCTCCTGGGGCCTGCACCTGGCCCTGGACGACGACTGATCCGTCGTGCGCGGTGTCGCACGCGGCCTCGAGAAGGGGCCCGCGCCCGGGTGGGTGGTCCACCGGGGTACGGGCCCCTTCGTCGTTCCCAGGGGTAGTCGCCGGCCGTCGTCCCCCGGGACCCCAGGGACCCCGGGGCCCCCGACGCGACCCGCTCGGTTCGCTCACCCCGCGTCGCACCCCCGCAGGATGTCCGCGAGCTCGGCGTCGAGCTCCTTCCCGATGGACTCCCGGCCCACCGGCACCAGCCGGTCGGCCCGCGCCAGGAAGGCGGCCAGCGCCGCCGCCCGGGCGTGCAGCACGGCGTGCCCGTTGGGGGAGCACAGCGCGATGCTGACCTCGGCGGGCTCCCCGCCGAGCGGCCGGATGCGCACGTCGCCCTCACCGGACGGGCCGCCGAGGCCGTCCAGCAGCAGCTCGCGCGCGAACACCCAGGTGACCGGGGCGTCCCCGGGCAGGTGGAAGGTGAACCGGACCGCGTACGGGTCACCCGCCTCGTACCCCAGGTCCACCACGATCGGGTAGGACAGCTCGGGCGAGACCACGAGGTTCATCGCCAGGTGCCCCTGGACAGTGCTGTGCTGCATGGCGCCGGTACCTCTCTTCTGCTCTTCTGCCGGTGTTTCGACCCTTTCCCGGGGTTTCGACCGTTTCCCTCCGCGGGGAGACTCACGCACAACGCTCCAGCCCCGGAGGTCACCATGGGCCCCGACAACCGAACCCCGCCGCCGCGCCCGGTGGTCAAGCGGACCGCGCGGGCGATCCTGCTGGAGCTGGACCCGGACGACCCGCACGGCCCGGCCTCGATCGTGCTGATCCGGCGGGTCCGGCCCGGGGCGCCGCACCCGTACTGGATCACCCCGGGCGGCGGCGTCGAACGCGAGGACCGCACCGTGGTCGAGGCGCTGCACCGGGAGGTGGACGAGGAACTGGGCGGCAAGATCGTGGACGTGGTGCCCGCCTTCGTCGACACCATCAGCCACACCCACCACGACGACGGCACCCTGCTGCACCCGCACGGGGTCAAGGTGCAGCACTTCTTCGTCTGCCGGCTGGCCTCGATGGACCTCAGCCGGCGGCACGGTCCCGAGGTGACGGACCCGAACGGCGAGTACGAGGTGGTCCGGCTGCCGTTCACCCGCGAGGGCGTGACCTCGGTGAACGTCGTCCCGCCCCGGCTCCGGGCGTACCTCGCGGCCAACATCGAGGGCATCCGCGCGCTCCTCGCACCCGACCTCGGCTGATCCCCCTGGCTGGTCCCCTTGGCTGATCCGCACGACTGGTCACCGCGGCTGATCACCGAGCCTGGCCGCCCGGCCCGGCGCTAGCCCGCCGCCAGCTCGCCGACCAGGTCGTGCCGGATCCGCTCGGCCGGCAGCCCCGCCCGCAGCAGCACCCCGACCCCGCGCCGGACCATCGCGGGCGGACCGCTGAGCACCGCCTCCCGACCGTCCCACGGGCCGAACCGGCCCACCACCTCGGGCAGTTCACCGGTCAGCGCGCCCCCGGCCGGGCCGGTGCCGGACAGCACCGGCCGGACGGTCAGCCAGGGCAGCCGCCCGGCCAGCTCGCGCAACCCGTCCAGGTCGTACAACTCGGCGGCGCTGCGGGCCCCGTAGAACACCTCGACGCTGCGGCCGGAGGCGCCGTGCTCGGCCGCCTCCTCGACCAGCGCGCGGATCGGCGCGATGCCGGTGCCGCCGCCGAGGCAGAGCAGATCGGCACCGGAGGAGTGGTCGACGGTCATCCCGCCGGCCGCCGGACCCAGCCGCAGCACGTCCCCGGGGGCGGCCCGGCGCACCAGCGCGTTGCTCACCCAGCCCGCCTGGACGGCCTTGACGTGGAAGACCAGCAGCCCGTCCGGGCGGGGGGCGGAGGCGAAGGAGTAGTGCCGCCAGACCCGCGGCCACCAGGGCGTCTCCAGGCTGCAGTACTGGCCGGCCCGGAACGGGTACGCCTGGTCGGGGCGGACGGTGAGCACCGCGACGTCCCGGGTGCGCTGCTCGTGCCGGACCACCTCGCCCTGCCACCACGGCGGCGAGGTGCGGGCGGCCTCCTCGGCGGCCTCGATCATGATCGTGGAGATCAGCCGGTAGGCGCGGCGCCAGGCCAGTTCCGTCGCCGCGTCCCAACGGCTGCCCGCGTACCGGGCCAGCGCCTGCACCAGGCACTCCCCCACCGGGGCGTAATGGCCGGTCAGGGTGCCGTAGCGGCGGTGGCCGCGGCCCAGCTCGCTCAGCCGGGTGCGCAGCGCGGCCGGGTCCTCGGCGCCGCGGGCGGCGGCCAGCAGGGCGCGGAACAGCCGGTCGCGCTGGACGTCCATGGCGGCGGGGAAGAGCGGGCGGACCTCGGGGTGCTGCAGGAAGAGCAGGGCGTAGAAGTGCGCGGTGGCCCGGTCGGCGACCGGTTCGACGAGCGCGAGGCTGTCCCGGATCAGGCCGATGTCCTGGGCGGTGAGCGGGAGTTCGGTCGGGTCGACACCGGGCGCGGCGGCGGTCGGGGCCGGGACCGACGGCAGGGCGTGGGGTCGGGGCTGCGCCTGAGTTGCCCAGGCCTCGCTCCAACTGTCCCCGGGACCAGCCCAGTTGAGCCCGGGAGCGTCGACGAACAGGGGCTGGAAGGCGGGGGCGGTGCCGGTGGTCGACGGCGTCTCCGGGTAGCTCGGCGCGGGGACGATCGGCGGTGCGGGAACGATCGGCGGCGCGGGGACGACCGGCGGCTCGGCGGGCGGCGGCGGCACGACCGGCCCGGTCCGCACCGGGGCCGCCACCGACGCGGACTCCGCCGCCGACGCGAACTCCGCCACGGCCACGGGCTCCGCCACCGGTACGGGCTCCGCCACCGGCGCGGGCGGCAGGTCGGGCGGGTCCAGCGGCATCGGCGGCCGCACGGGCTCCGCCTCCGGCAGGCCCGGGACGGACGCGGCCCCGGCCGAGCCGAGCCCGGTGCGGATCAGAAGTGTTCTGCGGGACTTCACCGCTACGTTTCGAGTAACCAAGAGAATCGTTTCGCCTCCGGCCGGCCTGCGCCACCACCTGGCTTGTCTCTGCTGACGCCTAGGCAGCGTGGCACGCCCGAAGTGCTCATCCGACAAATCGCGGGAAGCCCGGACACCCGGCCGGAGAACGCGCTACTCTCACTCGATCGGTGGTCGCCCTGAGTGCCGAGCAGCACACCCAGGGCGACCCCGCCCTGCTCACAGCTGCCGCAGCAGCATCCCGGGTTGCTCGACGCAGTCCGCCACGAACCGCAGGAACCCGCCCGCCGTCCCGCCGTCGCAGACCCGGTGGTCGAAGGTGAAGGACAGCTGCGTCACCTCGCGCACCGCCAACTCCCCACCGTGGACCCAGGGTTTGGCCACGATCCGACCGACCCCGAGCATCGCCGCCTCCGGGTGGTTGAGGATCGGGGTGGAACCGTCCACGCCGAACACCCCGTAGTTGTTCAACGTGAAGGTGCCACCGGTCAGTTCGGCCGGAGTCAGCGATCCGGCGCGCGCCGCCTCGGTCAACCGGCCCAGCTCCTCGCCGAGTTGCTCGGTGCTACGGGCTTGCGCGTCCCGGACCACCGGGACGACCAGTCCGCGTTCTCCCTGGGCGGCGAAGCCCAGGTGCACCGCCGAGTGCCGCACGATGCCCGAACCGTCCTCCGTCACACTGGAGTTGAGCTCGGGGAAGCGCGCGAGCGCGACCGTGCAGATCCGGGCCAGCAGCGCCAGCACGCTCACCTTCGGTCCCGGAGTGGCGTTCAACTGCCGCCGCAGTGCCATCAGTTCGGTGGCGTCCGCATCCACCCAGCAGGTCGCGGCCGGGATCTCCCGGTGGCTGCGGCTGAGCTTCTCGGCCACCGCCTTGCGCAGCCCGCGCAGCGGGACGACCGCGTCCTGACCGGCCGGTACGGGCGCGGCGACCGCCGCAGCGGCCACCGGGCCGGCCACCTTGGCCGCGACCGCGCGTTCGACGTCCGCCCGCATGATCAGCCCGTCCGGCCCGCTCCCGGCGAGCGCGGTCAGGTCGACCCCCTGCTCCCGGGCCAGCCGCCGCACCAACGGCGAGATCACCGGCACCACGGCCGGAGCCGCCGGAGCCGGAGCGACAGCAACGGCAACCGGAGCCGGAGCAGCAGGACCAGCAGCAGCCGCCCCCACCCGACGCCGCCGCCCGCCCTTGCTCTCGACGACCCCGTACCCGACCAACGGCCGCTCGACCTCCGCCGACAGCGCGGCCGGAGCACCGGAGGCCCCCGAGGGGCCCTCCGGAGCGCCCCCCGACGCCACCGCGACCGTCACCAGCGGCGCGCCCACGGCGATCTCCTCGCCCTCCGCGCCGTACCGCGCGGTGACCACCCCGCCGTACGGGCAGGGCACCTCCACCACGGCCTTGGCCGTCTCCACCTCCACCACCGGCTGGTCGACGGCGATCACCTCGCCGACCTCGACCATCCAGCGCACCACCTCCGCCCCGGTGAGTCCCTCACCGAGGTCGGGCAGCCGGAACTCCCGTACGACGGGCATCATCCTCGGTCCTCCCACTGCAGCCGGGCGACCGCGTCCAGGATCCGGTCCACCCCGGGCAGGTGGTGGTGCTCCAGCATCGGCGGCGGGTACGGGATGTCGAAGCCGGTGACCCGCAGCACGGGCGCGGCCAGGTAGTGGAAGCAGCGCTCGGTGACCCGGGCGGCGATCTCCGCGCCGGTGCCGCCGAAGCCGCTGGCCTCGTGCACCACCACGGCCCGGCCGATCGAGCGCACCACCCGGGTGACCGTCTCGTCGTCGAAGGGCACCAGGGTGCGCAGGTCGAGGACCGCGAGGTCCCAGCCCTCCGCCTGCGCGGCCTCGGCCGCCTCCAGGCAGACCGGCAGCGACGGCCCGTAGGTGATCAGCACGGCGGAGGTGCCGGTGCGGCGCAGCGCGGCCCGGCCGATCGGCTCGACCGGCGCGGCCGGGTCGAACTCGGCCTTGCCCCAGTAGAGCCGCTTGGGCTCCAGGAAGACCACCGGGTCGTCGGAGGCGATCGAGGCGCGCAGCAGCCCGTAGGCGTCGGCGACCGTCCCGGGGGTGACCACGTGCAGGCCGGGGGTGCTGGTGTAGTACGCCTCGGAGGCGTCGCTGTGGTGCTCGACGCCGCCGATGCCGCCGCCGTACGGGATGCGCACGGTGATCGGCAGCGGGAGCTTGCCGCCGGTGCGGTTGCGCATCTTGGCGACGTGCGAGAACAGCTGCTCCAGCGCCGGGTAGGCGAAGGCGTCGAACTGCATCTCGACCACCGGGCGCAGCCCGTACATCGCCATGCCGATCGCGGTGCCGAGGATGCCGGCCTCGGCGAGCGGGGTGTCCAGGCAGCGGTCGGGGCCGAACTCGGCGGTGAGCCCGTCGGTGATCCGGAAGACCCCGCCGAGCGCGCCGACGTCCTCGCCGAGCACATGGACGGCGGGGTCCTCGCGCAGGGCGTCCCGCAGCGCGGAGTTGAGCGCCTGCGCCATCGAGGCGGTGCGGGCGGTACCGGCGGTGCCGCCCGTTCGGGCGGAAACAGCGGTGGACATCAGTGCTGCACCTCGGCTTCGGCGGCCAGCTCGGCGGCCAACTGGGCTGCCTGCTCCCGTAGTTGCGGGGTCGGCTCGGCGTAGACGTGGGTGAACAGGGCCATCGGGTCGAGCTCCGGGTCGGCGTGGAACTCGGCCCGCATCCGGGCCGCCAGCGCCTCCGCCTCGTCGGCCGCGTCCTGCACCAGCTCGTCGTCCAGTACGCCGAGTCCGCGCAGGGCGCGGTCCATCAGCAGGATCGGGTCGTGCTCCCGCCAGGCCTCCACCTCGGGTTCGGCGCGGTAGCGGGTGGCGTCGTCGGCGTTGGTGTGGGCCTCGATCCGGTAGGTGAGGGCCTCGATCAGGGTCGGGCCCTCGCCGGCCCTGGCGCGCTCGACGGCCTCGGTGAGCACCGAGTGCACGGCGGGCGCGTCGTTGCCGTCGACCAGCCGGCCGGGCATGCCGTAGCCGACCGCCTTGTGGGCGAGGCTGGGTGCGGCGGACTGCGCGCTGAGCGGGACGGAGATCGCGTAGCCGTTGTTCTGCACCAGGAAGACGACCGGCGCCCGCAGCACGGCGGCGAAGTTCAGCGCCTCGTGGAAGTCGCCCTCGCTGGTGCCGCCGTCGCCGAGCATGGCCAGCGCGACCACCGGTTCGCCGCGCAGCCGGGCGGCGTGCGCCAGTCCGACGGCGTGCGGGGCCTGGGTGCCGAGCGGGGTGCAGAGCGGGGCGGTCCGGCTGGCGCGGGGGTCGTAGCCGGTGTGGGCGTTGCCGCGCAGCAGGGTCAGCGCCTCCAGCGGGTCGACCCCGCGGGAGACCACGGCGAGGGTGTCGCGGTAGCTGGGGAACAGCCAGTCGCGTTCGCCGAGCACCAGGGCGGCGGCGACCTGGCAGGCCTCCTGCCCGGTGGAGGCCGGGTAGACGGCGAGGCGGCCCTGTTTGGTCAGGGTGGTGGCCTGCTGGTTGTAGCGCCGGCCGACGACGAGTCGCCGGTAGAGCTCGCGCAGCAGCGCCGGGTCCTGCTTCTCCAACGCGGGGGTGCCGAGCACCCGGACGGGGGAGACGTCCGGGAGGAGGGGGGCCGGATCGGTGCGCGGAGCGGTGGCCCCGGGCATCCAGCCGGGCACGCCGGTGTGGTGTCTGTGGTCGAGAACGGTCATCTCGGGGCACCTCCATGGGTGGCGGGGGCTCCCTACCGATTGTTCGGTCGTCTGTTCATCTTGACCAGAAGCGTGACAAGGTGGTGGACATTCGGCCCGAGCGGCGGTCGACTGGTGGCAGTGTGTCCAATCGGCGAGGGTGGGGGGTCATGTCGGCTGAACAGATGTCCAGACTCGACCGGGTCGACCGGGCGATCCTGCGGCTGCTGCAGCAGGACGGTCGAGCCTCGATCCGCTCGGTGGCCGAGCGGGTGCACGTGTCCCGGGCGAACGCGTACGCCCGGATCTCCAGGATGGTCGAGGACGGCATCATCCGCGGCTTCACCGCCCGGGTGGACCACGAACGGGCAGGTCAGGGCGCGTCCGCGTACATCACCCTGAAAATCGTCCAGAACTCCTGGCGCACCGTGCGGGAGCAGCTGCTGGCGCTGCCCGGGGTCGCCCACATCGCCCTGGTCGGCGGGGACTTCGACGTCCTGCTGCTGGTGCACACCGCCGACAACCACGCCCTGCGGGACCTGGTCCTCAACCGGATCCAGTCCATCCCACAGGTGCTCGGTACACAAACCATGCTGGTGTTCGAGGAGACCGACCAGGTGCCCCCCGACTAGGCAACGCCCACCGGGCCCCCGCAGCTACCGGCCCCCGCAGCTACCGGGCCCGCAGCCCGTCGAAGGCCAGGTGCACCACGGCGTCCGCGACCCCGTCGGCCGCCTTCAACCCCGGCCGGTACCACTCCACGATCGAGTTGATCATCCCGAACAGCAGCCGGGTGGCCAGCCGCGGCTCCACGTCCCCGCGCAGCGCGCCGTCCGCGACGGCCGCCCGCACCAGCTCCGCCACCTGGTGGTCGAAGTCCCGCCGCCGCTCCAGCGCCCACAGCTCGGTGGCCGTGTTGCCGCGCACCCGCAGCAGCAGCGTCACGTACGGCAGCTCCGCCAGCAGCACCTCCGCGGTGCGCCGCACCACGTGCTCCAGCCGCTCCACCGCCGGGCCCGCCACCGCCTGCGGCTCGGCCAGGATCGCGAACAGCCCGTCCAGCGCCCGCCCGACGGCCAGCCGCAGCAGCTCCTCCTTGCCGCGGACGTGGTGGTAGATCGAGGACTTGGAGATCCCGGCGGCCCGGGAGAGGTCCTCCATCGACGTGCCGTCGTATCCGCGCTCGTTGAACACGTCGACGGTCACCGCGAGCAGTGACTCGACGGTGTAGGCGGTGCGCGTGGTGTGATCGGCCATCCTCCGAGTATCCCCGGCCGCCGAGCGGGGTACGCGATCGGGTCCGGCCGGTCCGCACCAGCCGAAGCCGGTCCGCACCAGCCGGAACCGGGCGGGCACCAGCCGGAACCGGCCGGGCGCCAACCGGAGCCGGTCCACACCGACCGAAGCTGGTCCACACCAACCGGAGGAGGGACCGCCTAGAATCTGCGGACGATCGTCCACGTCCAGCAGGCTGGGGTCCGCAGCTGATGAACGCAATACCGGCAGTCTCCTCCGACCTGCCCGATGGCGTGCCCGACCAGCGCGGCGAGGACCCGGCGGGCGCCGGCCACACCTGGCAGGACCGCGCCCGGGCGCTGGTGGTGCGGTTCGGACCGGCCGTGTGGTGCTACGCGGTGCTCAAGCTGGTCGGCTTCACCGTCTTCATGAAGCTGCTCTCCTTCTCCGGCGACTACGCGAAGAAGCCGGCCCGGTTCGGCGGCGGCACCAACCCCTGGGACGTCCTGGCCAGCTGGGACGGCTGGTGGTACCAGCAGGTCGCCCAGTTCGGCTACCACCCGGCGCTGATCCCGATCCCGGGCGGCCAGCCGGGCTTCACCATCGAGCAGAACTCGGCCGCCTTCTTCCCGCTCTACCCCGGCCTGATGCGGCTCACCTCGGACGTCACCGGCCTCGGCCTGTACGGCGCCGGGATGCTGGTCTCGGTGCTGGCCTCGCTGTTCGCGGCGGCCGGGATCTACGCCGTGGTGGAGAAGCTGTCCGGTCCCCGGGCGGGCGTGATCGCGGCCGGGATCTGGGCGATCGCCCCCGGCTCGGGTGCCGAGTGGGCCGTCTACTCGGACTCGCTGTTCGTCGCGCTGGCCGCCTGGGCCTGCTACTTCACGATGACCAAGCAGTGGGTCGCGGCCGGGGCGGTCACCCTGGTCGCCGGGCTCAACCGGCCGACCTCGGCGGCGCTGATCGGCGCCGTCGGCCTGGCCGCGCTGGTCGAGCTGTACCGCCGGGAGAGCGGGGTGCTGCGCCCGCTGGCGGCGATGCTGCTGGCCCCGCTGGGCCTGCTCGGCTACGTGGCCTGGGTGGGCTGGCGGACCGGCGAGTGGGGCGGCTACTTCCGGATCCAGCACGACGCCTGGCTGCACTACTTCGACGGCGGCCAGGGCACCTGGCAGGCGATCCGCGGGGTGCTGCTGGGCCGCAACGACTACCCCTTCGCGTTCCCGGTGCCGGACCTCCTGGCCACCCTGATCGTGTTCAGCCTGCCGGTGCTGATCGTGCTGCTGGTCCGGCTGCGCCCGCCGTTGGTGCTGACCGCCTACACCCTGGCCACGATCGTCTCGGTGCTCGGCAGCCTGGGCATCTTCGGCAACGTCTCGCGCTACCTGCTGCCGGCGTTCCCGCTGTTCATCGCGCTGGCGGTGGGGATGCGCAAGCTCAGCTGGCCGGTGCTGGCGACGGTCCTGGGGACGGGTGCGATCGCCTCGGGCTGGTACGCCGGGTTCGTGATCTTCGAGCTGGGCGTGCCGTAGACCGGCCGACCCGAACCGACAGCATCGCCGAAGGGGCGCGTCCGACCGGGACGCGCCCCTTCGCGTTCCCGCCGGAATCCGTCCCCCACGCCCTCTTGAGCCGACCGATCGTTCGGTTACTCTGTGACGTGTCCCGTCCTCCCCTCTGAGGAGCGCACAGATGCCCGCAGCGGTCACCCACCCCCTCGTCGCCGAGCTGGTCGAGCGCCACCAGGCCACCCTGGACGCCGCGCTCGCCGCCGCCGCGAAGCGCGACTACTGGTCCGCCTACCCCGAGTTCCCGAAGGCCTACGGCGAGAGCGGCCCGGCCGACGGCAAGGCCGCCTTCGACGCCCTCCTCGGCCGGCCCTTCGTCCTCGACGGCCACCCCGGCGACGGCGACCAGGTCGGCGGCGAGGTCTCCCCGTACGGCATCGAGCTGGGCATCACCTACCCGCACGCCGGCCCGGACGCCCTGATCGCCGCGCTGGAGACCGCCCGGCCCGGGTGGGCCGCCGCCTCCCCGCTGGAGCGCGCCGCCGTCTGCCTGGAGATCCTG
Source organism: Kitasatospora sp. NPDC029367 (assembly GCF_055569135.1). Taxonomy (NCBI): domain Bacteria; kingdom Bacillati; phylum Actinomycetota; class Actinomycetes; order Kitasatosporales; family Streptomycetaceae; genus Kitasatospora; species Kitasatospora sp. NPDC029367. The sequence goes on along the minus strand of NZ_JBVHYH010000079.1, from coordinate 24,905 downwards.
CGACGGATCAACGCCCGCTCCCACGAGTTCGCCCAGGCCGTCATGCACACCACCGGCCAGGCCTACGGGATGGCCTTCCAGGCCGGCGGCCCGCACGCCCAGGACCGCGGTCTGGAGGCCGTCGCCTACGCGTACGCCGAGCAGACCCGGCTGCCGCGGCAGGCCGGCTGGACCAAGCCCCAGGGCAAGCGCGAGCCGCTGGTGATGACCAAGGAGTTCACCGTCGTCCCGCGCGGCCTGGCGCTGCTGATCGGCTGCAACACCTTCCCCACCTGGAACGGCTACCCCGGCCTGTTCGCCTCGCTGGCCACCGGCAACCCGGTGCTGGTCAAGCCGCACCCGCGGGCCGTGCTGCCGCTCGCGCTGACCGTCGCGATCGCCCGCGAGGTGCTCGCCGAGGCCGGCTTCGACGCCAACCTGGTCTGCCTGGCCGCCGAGCACGAGGGCGGCACCGTCGCCGCGACCCTCGCGGTCCGCCCCGAGATCAAGATGATCGACTACACCGGCTCCACCTCCTTCGGCGACTGGCTGGAGGAGCACGCCAAGCAGGCCCAGGTCTACACCGAGAAGGCCGGCGTCAACGCGGTCGTCATCGACTCCACCGACGACTACAAGGGCATGCTGGGCAACCTGGCCTTCGCCCTCTCGCTCTACAGCGGCCAGATGTGCACCACCCCGCAGAACGTGCTGATCCCGCGCGGCGGCATCGGCACCGACCAGGGCCACAAGTCCTACGACCAGGTCGTCACCGACCTCGCCGCCGCCATCGAGGGCCTGCTCTCCGACGACGCCCGCGCCGCCGCCATCCTCGGCGCCGTGGTCAACCCGGGCGTGCTCCAGCGCTCGGCCGCCGCGGCCGGCGGCGAGTACGGCGAACTCGCCCTCGCCCCGCGCGCGGTGGTCTCGCCCGACTTCCCCGGCGCGACCGTCCGCACCCCGGCGCTGGTCAAGCTGGACGCCGACAAGCCGGACGACCGCTCGGTCTTCCGCTCCGAGTGCTTCGGCCCGGTCTCCTTCGCCGTCGCCGTCGAATCCACCCCCGCCGCCGTGGAGTTGCTGCGCACCACGGTCCGCGAGAAGGGCGCCATGACGGCCTCCGGCTACACCACCTCGCCCGAGGTGGAGGCCCTGCTGGTCGAGGCCGCGCTGGACTCCGGCGTCTCGCTCTCGCTCAACCTCACCGGCGGCGTCTACCCCAACCAGACCGCCGCCTTCTCCGACCTCCACGGCACCGGCGCCAACCCGGCCGCCAACTCCGCGTACTGCGACGGCGCCTTCGTGGCCAACCGGTTCCGCACCGTGGAGATCCGCCGCCACAGCTGAGCCGGCGGGGCCTTCCGCCCCCGCCCGAACCCCCGGTCCCCCGGTCGGCCACCCGCCACCGGGGGACCGGCGGTTCACAGCTCCACCGGCGCCCGCGATGATGGAGGCTGGGAGAGCGCCGGAAACGGCGTCCAACCGCCCTCCGAACAACGGGAGCTGATACATGACCGTGAAGCCGACCGAAACCGACGTCGTCATCGTCGGTGCCGGACCGACCGGACTGCTGCTGGCCGGCGACCTCGCCGCCGCCGGGGTCGGCGTCACCGTCCTGGAGAAGCGCGGCACGGAGTCCAACCTCACCCGGGCCTTCGCCGTGCACGCCCGCAGCCTGGAGCTGCTGGACGCCCGGGGCCTGGCCGACGAACTGATCGCCACCGGCCGCCCGCTCAGCGGGCTCCGGATGCTGAACAGGCTCGGCATCGACCTCAGCACGCTGCCCAGCCGCTTCCCGTTCGTCCTGATCACCCCGCAGTACAACGTCGAGCGGGTGCTCCAGGAGCGCGCCGAACGGGCCGGCGCCGTGATCCTGCGCGACGCCGAGGTCACCGGGCTGCGCCAGGACGCCGAGGGCGTCACCCTGGAGACCCGCGACGGGCGCAGCCACCGGGCCCGCTACGCGGTCGGCACCGACGGCGTCCGCTCCGCCGTCCGCGAGCTGCTCGGCATCGAGTTCCCCGGCGAGTCCGTGGTCGACTCCGTGATGCTCGCCGACGTCCGGCTGGAGCGCGAGCCCGCCGACGCGATCGCCGTCGGCGCCAACAAGGCCGGCTTCTCCTTCGTCGCCCCGTTCGGCGACGGCTGGTACCGGGTCATCGCCTGGGACCGCAACGAGCCGCAGGCCGACGGCGCCACCCCCACCCCCGAGCAGCTCACCGCGATCGTCCAGGCCACCCAGGGCGAGGACTACGGCCTGCACGACGTGCGCTGGAGCTCCACCTTCCACAGCGACGAGCGCCAGGCCCCCAACTACCGCTCCGGCCGGGTCTTCCTGGCCGGCGACGCCGCCCACTGCCACTCCCCGGCCGGCGGCCAGGGCATGAACACCGGCCTCCAGGACGCCGCCAACCTCTCCTGGAAGCTGGCCGCCGCCCTCCGCGGCCACGCCACCGACGCACTGCTGGACACCTACCAGGCCGAGCGGCACCCGGTCGGCAGGACGGTGCTGCGCACCTCCGGCGCGCTGATCCGGATCGCCCTCGCCGAGTCCGCCCCCACCCGCGCCCTGCGCGGGGCGCTCACCGCGATCGGCGGCCACCTCGACCTGCTCACCGAGCGCGGCGCCCGGATGGTCTCCGGCATCGAGATCGCCTACCCGGCCCCCAAGGGCGCCCACCCCCAGGTCGGCAAGCGCGTCCCCGACCTCAGGCTGACCGCCCTCAGCAAGCCCGCCGAGGGCGAGCCGGACGGGCCCGAGCGGCTCTACGAGGCGCTGCGCGCCGGGAAGTTCGTCCTGGTCAGCAATGACGAGCTGGCCGCCACCGCGCCCTGGGCGGACCGCCTGGTCTGCGCCGCCCCGGCCGACCCGCACGGCAAGCTGGCCGACACCGTGCTGCTGATCCGCCCGGACGGCTACGTCGCCTGGGGCGCCGTGGACCCGGGCCAGGGCGAGCTGCGCGAGGCCCTCACCGGCTGGCTGGGCGCCCCCGCCGAGAACTGACCCGGGCAGCGCGACGAAGGGTCGGCGGGTGCGGCACGGACGCCGCACCCGCCGACCCTTCGTTCGGTCGTCGGTTAACCCCGCGCCTTCACGTAGTGCCGCGCCGCCTTCGCCCGGTTCCCGCAGACCGCCATCCGGCACCACCGCCGGCGCCCGTTCTGCGAGGCGTCGAAGAAATGCAGAATGCACGCCTCGTGTGCGCACTGCTTCACCCGGTGGGCGCCCTGCCCGAGCAGCGTGAGGAAGTCGTCGGCCGCCAGCCAGGGTGCCAGCCACTCCGGCCGGTCGGCCTCGACCCGCTCCTCGGCCCCGCCCGGCCCGGCCGTCCGCCGGATCCGTCCGTGCGCCAGCACCGCGTCCAGCCCGTCCCGCGCCTCCGGGCCCAACTCGCCCTGCTCGCGGGCGTCCTGGGCGGCGAGCAGGATCGCCTCGCGGGTCTGCCGGATGGCCGCCAGCCCGGCCGCGTCGGCCGTGCAGCGCTCGGCCAGCCCGTTGGAGGAGAGCCAGATCCCGTACTGCTCGACGTCGGTGAGCGCGTCGTTGACGGGCGTTCCGGACCAGCGGGTGTTGAGCAGGTCGAGCGCGAGCGGCTCGCCGATCAGCGGTCGGTGGTCCCTCGGATCCGGCATCAGGTCAGTCATCGCTCTCCCTCGGCTCGCCCCGATTCTACGTCCGTTCCCCCAGCGGGAATTGGTATGGACCGTCGCCGGAATTCCGGCCATTCACTGTATGGAACGCCCGGCTTTCCGGCCCTCCACAGTTGACTGTTTTTTAGCAACCAATTGCCGGACCATGATCCACCGCACCGATCCGCTCTGACATGTTCTAGCCAGTGTTCCTGAACCCCTCGGGACGCCTTGCCCCTTGCCGGTTCCCCACAGCCGGCCGGAGGAGGATCCGTTGCGCCACCGTTCCCTCGCCATCGCCGCGGCGATAGCCGTCCTGCCGCTGACCGCCGTCTCGCTCGGCGTCGCCACCGCACAGGCCGCCACCCCGCACGCCGCCCCGCGCGTCGCCCTGCCGAACACCGTGAACCCCGCGGTGGCCCACTCGGAGAAGAAGGGTGACGTCCCGGCCGAGCAGCAGCTCTCGGTGGCCGTCAGCCTCAAGCTGCGCGACTCCGCCGGGCTCGACCGCTTCCTCGCCGCGGTCGCCACCCCCGGCACCCCGGAGTACGGCAAGTACCTGACGCCGGAGCAGTTCAGCGCGCAGTACGCGCCCACCCAGCAGGCCGTCGACCAGGTCAAGGCCTACCTGACCGCCCAGGGCCTGACCGTCGGCGACGTCAGCGCCAACCGCCAGGTGGTCAACGCCCACGGCACCGCCGCGCAGGTCTCACAGGCCTTCGGCACCCACGAGAGCTCCTACCTCGACCCGCAGCAGCAGCGCACCTTCTTCGCCAACGACGGCGCCGCCTCGATCCCCGCCGAACTGGCCTCCGTGGTCCAGGGCCTGAGCGGCCTGGACAACCACGCGGTGCGCAAGGGCCGGATCGCCCAGCCGCACTCGGTGACCCCGAACGCCGCCACCGCCACCCCGCGGGGCATGGCCCCGGCCCAGTACCGGGGCGCGTACAACCTGGACAGGACCGGCGCCGACGGCACCGGCACCACGGTCGCCCTCTGGGAGTTCGACGGCTACAAGTCCTCGGACCTGACCACCTACGACTCGCAGTACGGCCTGACCGGCCCGGCCGTCACCACCGTCCCGGTGGACGGCGCGAACTACGACTCCTCGCCCGGCCAGGGCGAGGGCGAGGTCGAGCTGGACAGCGAGATCGTCCGCGGCGCGGCCCCCAAGGCCACCCAGCTGCTCTACGAGGCCCCCAACAGCGACCAGGGCGAGATCGACATGGCCAACAAGATCGTGGCCGACAACAAGGCCTCGGTCATCTCGATCTCCTGGGGCACCTGCGAGCCGGACACCACCGCCTCCTCGATGACCGCCGTCGACAACGCCTTCAAGCAGGCCGCCGCCCAGGGCATCTCGGTCTTCTCCGCCTCCGGCGACGACGGCTCCAAGGACTGCACCCGCTCCGCCAGCGGCGCGAGCGTCACCTCGGTCGACTTCCCGGCCTCCAGCCCGCACCAGACCGGCGTCGGCGGCACCAACCTCCAGGTCACCAGCGGCAACGGCTACTCCTCGGAGAGCGCCTGGAGCACCGCCGGCGGCGGCGTCTCCACCGTGTTCGGCAAGCCGAGCTGGCAGACCGGCACCGGCGTCGCCGGCACCATGCGCACCGTCCCGGACGTCGCCTCCAACGCCGACCCGCAGAGCGGCTTCGCGATCTACACCGGCGGCGGCTGGAACGTCTACGGCGGCACCAGCGCGGCCGCGCCGCTGTGGGCCGGCTACGCCGCCCAGGTCAACCAGAAGGCCAAGGCCGCCGGTCAGCCCGCCCTCGGCGAGGCCAACCCCAAGCTGTACGCGGTCGCCAACAGCGCCAACTACGGCACCACCTTCCACGACGTGACCACCGGCGCCAACCAGGACTTCGCCGCCAAGGCCGGCTACGACCAGGTCACCGGCTGGGGCAGCCCGGTCGCCGACGCCCTGACCACCGCCCTGCTCGGCGGCGGCAGCACCACCCCGCCGTCCGGCGGGGGCTGCACCGCCGCCCAGCTGATCGGCAACGGCGGCTTCGAGACCGGCACCGCCGCCCCGTGGACCACCTCCTCGGGCGTCGTCGACAACGGCACCTCCCAGCCCGCCCACTCCGGCAGCTGGAAGGCCTGGCTGGACGGCTACGGCAGCGCCCACACCGACACCCTGTCGCAGACCGTCACCGTCCCGACCGGCTGCACCGCGGCGACCCTCACCTTCGCGCTGCACATCGACACCGCGGAGACCGGCTCCACCCCGTACGACACCCTGACCCTCCAGGCGAACGGCACCACCGTGAAGACCTGGTCCAACGTGAACGCGGCCGCCGGCTACGTGCAGCAGACCGTGGACCTGACCTCCTTCGCCGGCCGGACCGTGACCCTCAAGTTCACCGGCGCCGAGGACGGCTCCAACCAGACCAGCTTCGTGATCGACGACGTCGCCCTGAACGTCAGGTGATCACCGTCCGTTAGCAGCACGCAGACCCCCGCCGGGGCGGCGCCGTCAGGGCCCGCTCCGGCGGTGTCCGTTTGCGCCCGGTTCCCCACCGTTCCCGGCGCAGCGTTCCAACCGTGTTTCCGGACTGTTTCAAGATCGCTAACCATCCGGTCCACCTGCTGTGACCACTGTCATCCGCACGACTGATGACGTAGCCTCTCGACCGTGCGTAGGGTTCCCCAAAGCTCGGTGAAGCCGCTCACAGCGCGCCCCGGCGCCGCCCCGGTGCCACCGAAGTCACCTGGTGGGGAGGTTCACCGCATGGCCGCACAGCAGCCTCAGGACGCCGCGCGGCTGCGGCTGGTCGGATCGCGTACGGAGCGCCCCGACCCGCCCCCCGTCCCGGCTCCCGCCCCCAGCCCGGGCCCCCCGGCGCCGTCCGCCGGCCGCCCGGCCCCGGCCGGCGGCTTCGCGGACGCCCTGCACCTGGCCATCGAGGCCAGCGGCCTCAGCCTGGACCGGATCCGCGCCGCGCTCGCCCAACGCGGCGTCAGGGTCAGCGTCACGACGCTCAGTTACTGGCGCCGCGGCCGCAGCCAGCCCGAGCGGGCCAGCTCGCTGCGCGCCGTCCACCTGCTGGAGGAACTGCTCGGCCTGCCGCACAGCGCGCTCTCCTCCCTGCTCGGCCCGCCCCGCCCGCGCGGCCGCTGGGCCGCCGCCGCCAACACCCTCCACCTCGGGCTGGAGGACGTCTGGCCGGGGGAGCAGGCGATCTCCGAGATCTTCGCCGAACTGGACGCCCCGCCGGCCGGCGAGCTGGAGCGGCTCAGCATCCACGACTCGTACTACGTGGACGCCGAGCGCCGCGCCAACCTGCTGCGGATGCGCCAGGTGGTGCGCGCCACCGTCGGCGGCGTCGGCCGCTGCCTGGTCGTGCACAAGGCCGACGAGGAGGCCACCGGCTGCCCGGAGATCACCTCGGTGCGGCACGGCCGGCTCGGCCGGGTCCGCCGCCGCCCGGAGGTCGGCCTGACCGTCGCCGAGCTGATGCTGGACCGCCCGCTCGGGCTCGGCGACAGCACGGTCTTCGAGTACGAGGTGGAGATCCCGCCCGGCGGCCCGACCATGGAGTACAGCCGCCGCTTCGCCACCACGGTGCGCGAGTACGTGCTCCAGGTGCACTTCGACCCGGCGGCCGTCCCGGTGCACTGCGAGCGCTACGACCGCGAGCCGGGCGCGGACGTCGACCACCGCCGCGAGCAACTGTGGATCGGCGCCTCGGCGAGCGCCCACGTCCTGGCCCCGGACCAGCAGCCCGGCCACATCGGCATCCGCTGGGAATGGCCGTAACCGCATCACCCCCCGAACGCCCCGTCGGACCGGATCCGACGGGGCTTTCGCATGCCACCCCCAAAACCTAACCCCTTCAAGCCATCACACCGGTTGACGCCCCATCACCTAACCCATAACCTAACCAGTACCGGTTAGGCAGTCGCCCGCCGGAACCCACCCGGGAGGGACCAGGCATGTCCGGCACCACCACACTCCGCACCCTGCAGACCGGCCACGTGGGCCTCAACGTCACCGACCTCGACCGCTCGGTCGCCTTCTACCGCGCCGTCCTCGGCCTCGACCTCACCCACCAGGGCACCGACCCCGAGCGCCGCTACGCCCTGCTCGGCCGCGACGGCCGCCTGGTGATCACCCTCTGGCAGCAGAGCACCGGCACCTTCCCCACCAGCGCCCCCGGCCTGCACCACCTCTCCTTCGAGGTGGCGGACCTCGACGAGGTCCGCGCCACCGAGGAACTGCTGCGCACCCTGGGCGCCGAGTTCGCCTACGACGGCGTCGTCCCGCACAACGAGGGCTCCGCCTCCGGCGGCATCTTCTTCACCGACCCGGACGGCATCCGGCTGGAGGTCTACACCCGCACCGGGCTGGCCGACACCGCCGCCGAGGCCCCCCACGACTCCGCCCCCACCTGCGGCTTCTTCTAAGCGATGACCGCCACCCCGTACCACCCCGGCGAGCGGCAGGCCCAGGCCCGCGCCGGAGTGACCGAGCGGGCCGACCACGCGGGCCGGTCGATCCGCGACACCGTCCCGGCCGTGGCCGCCCGCTTCCTCACCGAACGCCGGACGCTGGTGGTCGGCGCCGCCGACCCGGACGGCCGGGTCTGGGCCACCCAGCTGTCCGGCCCGGCCGGCTTCCTCCACGCCCCGGACGAGCGCACCGTGACGATCGCCGCCCACCCGTCCGAGGCCGACCCGCTGGCCGAGGCCCTGGCCCGCCCCGCCCAGCTCGGCACCATCGCCCTGGACCCGGCCGGCCGCCGCCGGATGCGGCTCAACGGCCGTTCGGTGCCGGACGGCCGGGGCGGGCTGGTGGTCCGCGCCGAGGAGGTGGTGTCCAACTGCCCGAAGTACATCCAGCGCCGCAGCCCGCTGGACCGCCCGGGCGCGGGCACGCCCCGCACGGTCGCCGAGGGGCCGGTCCTGACCACGGCCCAGCGGCTGACCGCGGCCACCGCCGACACCTTCTTCATCGCCACCACCGGGCCCGACGGCCGGGTGGACGCCTCGCACCGCGGCGGCCTCCCCGGCTTCCTGGAGGCGGTGGCGCCGGACACCGTGCGCTGGCCCGAGTACCGCGGCAACAGCATGTTCCTGACCCTCGGGAACCTGGAGCTGGACCCGCGGGCCGGACTGCTGCTGCCCGACTGGGAGACCGGCGGGGCCCTGCTGATCACCGGCGAGGCCCGCACCGACTGGTCCGAGGAGGCCCGGCAGGCCGCCCCCGGCGCCGAGCGGATGGTCGAACTGACCGTCACCGGAGTCCGGGAGATCGCCGACGCCACCCCGCTGACCTGGACCGATCCCGAGTACTCGCCCGCCAACCCGCACTGACCACGGATCAGGTTCGGACGACGACCCTGGGGGCACCTCCCGGCCGAAGGCCGGGGGAGGGTCCTCACCCGTCCGGCGGAACCCGCCGCGCCGCGCCCCGCCCGCTTTGGGACTTTGATCCCGACGGCACACGTTCGGAAAGAGGCGGAGCATGACCCGCACCGGCAGCCCCTCACCACTGATCGAGTTCACCGAGGTCGACCCCGAGGAGGACTGCATATGCGGGGGCTGCAGCGCCCGCCGCCGCGCCCGGCTGCACGCCGCCCCGGTCCACGAGGGCGGGCACGCCGCGACCCGCAGCATCCGCCGCCGGGCCGCCGTCCTGGTGGCCGCCGTCGGCACCGCGATAGGCGGCGGCACCGCCGCCGCGGCCCCCGCACCCGGCCCCACCCCGGGCGGCAGCAGCACCGCCCAGCCCCCGCGGACCCCGCAGGGCGAGGTCAGCGGCCTCCACGGCCAGGACCCCGGCGCCCGCTCCGCCGCCCAGCCCGTCACCCGGGCCCAGATCGTCCAACGCGCCCAGACCTGGGTCGACCAGGCCGTGCCGTACAGCATGGGCAGCTACTGGTCCGACGGCTACCGCCAGGACTGCTCCGGCTTCGTCTCGATGGCCTGGGGCCTCGGCAGCAGCCAGACCACCTGGACCCTGCCGGACTTCGCCGAACGGATCGACCGGAACGACCTCCAGCCCGGCGACGTGCTGATCTACAACAACCCGGCCAACCCCCAGGCCGGCTCGCACGTGACGATCTTCGGCGGCTGGACGGACTCCTCCCGCACCCGCTACCTGGCCTACGAGCAGACCTCCCCGGGCACCAGGAAGCGCTCCACCCCGTACGCCTACTGGAACAACTCCGGCTCCTACCTCCCGTACCGCTACACCGGCCTGTCCAGCGGCAGCAACGACAGCACCACCGGTTTCCCCGGCGCGGACAAGTTCGGCCCCGGGGCGAACAACGACTACGTCACCAGGCTCGGCCGGATGCTGGTGCAGCGCGGCGGCTCCCGCTTCTACACCCAGGGCCCCGGCCCCCGCTGGACGGAGAGCGACCGCAGGGCCACCCAGGCCTTCCAGCTCGCCCAGGGCTGGCGCGGCAGCGAGGCCGACGGCATCCCGGGCAAGGACACCTGGGCCTTCCTGGTCAACCACAAGGGCCGCGACATCGACGCCGGCACCCCGCCGCCGTCCCCCTGACCCGCCTCAGCGCCTGCCCGACATCCAGTGAAACAGGCCCATCGCCACACTCGTCGCCAGGTTGAAGCTGGACACCCCCGCCTGCATCGGCACCGCCACCAGCCGGTCGGCCCGCTCCTTGAGCTCCGCCGACACCCCGTGCCGCTCGGTCCCGAAGGCGAGCAGCGCGTCGTCCGGGAAGGGCAGGTCCCGGATGTCCGTGCCCTCCGGGTCCAGCACGTACAACGGCCCGGCCGGCAGCTCCGGCAGGTCCACCCGCTCCACCGCCGTGGCGAAGTGCAGCCCTGCGCTGCCCCGCAGCACCGTCGGGTGCCATGGATCCAACTCGCCCGTGGTCACCACCCCGGTCGCCCCGAACCCGGCCGCCAGCCGGATCACCGCCCCGACGTTCCCCAGGTTCCGCGGATTCTCCAACACCACCACCGGAGCCCGCCGCGGCAACCGCCCCAACACCGCCCGGTTCACCGCCACCGACGGCCGCGCCGCCAACGCAACCACCCCGGTCGGATGCAACCGCGGCGCCAACCCCCGCAACCGCTCCTCCGCCACCTCCACCGCCAACCCGTCCAACGCCGCCACCACATCCGGCGCCAACTCCCCGGCCAACGCCAGCAAGGCCCCCCGGTCCACCGTCAACACCCGCCGAACCTCCCCCCCGAACCGCAGCGCATGCTTCAACGGATGAAACCCGTCCAACAACACCGCCCCCGCCGCCACCGCCCGCCAATCCCGCACCACCTCGTCCTCCATGCCCCCACTCTCCCACCCCCACCACCCCACCCCACCCCCCGCACCAACCCACCCACCCCCGCCACCCCCCTCCCCCTCACCCACCCAGGCGAGAGGGACGCGCTGCGGGAGGGGGCGGTGGAGGGGGTGGGTGCGGAGAGGGGCGTGACGGGTGATTTTCAGACCGCCAACGGCGCCCAACACCCCACCCACAGAGTCGGCGGTCCGAAAATCACCCAGCCCCCGGAGCGCCCACCCCCGGAACCGCCCCCGGACCACCCACCCTCCCGAAAGCCCACCCCCCAACCAAAGCCCCGCGCAGCGGCCCCTTTGCCCCACCCCCCAACCAGGCGCAGGCTGGTTCCGGAGGCCCCCCCATGACCACCCTTGAGGAACAGATCGACATCGCCGCCCCCGTCCTCGCCGCCTGGGAGCAACTGCACCGCGTCCACGAGTACCCCCGCTTCCTCGACGGAGTCCGCACCGCCCACCCCCACGGCCGCAACCTCGCCCACCTAGGAGTCCGGGTCGGCGACACCGAACGGTCCCTGGACACCGAGATCACCGACCGCGGCCGGGGCCGGGTGATGGCCTGGCGGACCCTGGACTCCGTCCACCTGAGGGGCGCCTTCGCCCTGCTGCCCCTGGACCCCCGGCACACCCGCCTGCAGATCCGGGTGGAGTACGACCCGGAGGCCGTGCACCAGGAGTTCGGCGGCCCCCGCGGCTTCGCCCAGGCCGGAGCGATCGAACGCACGGTACGCGGGGACCTCGAACACTTCCGGGACCTGCTCGAAGCCCGGGTGCACACCAACGACACCCACCCCGACGGCGCCCCCACCTCCCTCCCCAACGGCCACCCCCACACCCCGTAAGAACCACATAAGCCCAGCTCAGCAGGGCCGTTCCAGTTTCAACCTGTGGCAGACTCGGATGCCATGGACATCGGCCCGGTCACCAGGACGCTCCGCGCGGCGGTCTTCGCCGCGCTGGTCGTGCTGCTCGCCGGGCTCGGCCAGGTGCTAGTCACCGGCCGTACGCTGCCGCTCGGGACGATGGGCCTGGCCTCGGCCGCCGTCTTCGTCCTGGCCTTCGCCCTGGCCGGCCGCGAACGCGGCTACCCGGCGATCGCGGCGGCGTTCCTCCCCCTGCAGCTCGGCGTCAGCGCCCTGTTCGACCTGGCCCAGCGCTCCTGCCCGTCCCTGCCGCCCGACGCCGGAGAGGGCCTGCGCCCACTGCTCTGCGGCGGTGGCTCGCTCGGCGGCTTCCTGCTCGGCCACGGCGTGTCCGAGCAGACGGGCGTCGTCCTGCTGCTCCTCCTGCACACCGTGATCGCCCTGGCCGGGGCCTTCTGGCTGCGCCGCGCGGACGCCGCGCTGAGCGGCCTCACCCGGGCCCTCCGGATGCTGGGCGAGTTCCTGCACCGGCACCTCCCCGCCGCCGCCCGCTGGCTGCGGCTGCTGGCCGCGCCCGTCCCGGCCCGTCCGGTGATCCGGGTGCCCTTCCCCCGGGCCAGCCGCGTGCTGGTCCCGGCCGAGGACGTGGTGGTGCGCCCGGCCGTCCGGCGCGGTCCGCCGGTGTTCGCCCTGACCGTCTGAGCACCCCTGCACCTCAGCGCCTCAGCACCTCAACGCCTGAGCACCTCAGCACCTCTGCGCCTCAACGCCTGAGCACCTGAGCACCTGAGCCCCCCTTCGCCCAGCGGTCCTCTCTCGCCCCGCGCCGACCCGGTCTGCCCGGTCGCGCCGCCCTTCCGTACGCCCGAGAGCACAGGACGACACCCCATGAGCAACACCCGTAAGACCGACCGAAAGACCAACGCCACCGAGCGCATGCGCGAGGCCCGCGCCCAGGCCCAGCGCGCCGACCGGATCCGCCGCCGGGTGGTGGTCGGCGGCGCCTCCGTCGCCGTGCTCGCCCTCGCGGCCGGCGTCGCCTTCGCCGTCGGCGGCTCCTCCGGTTCCTCCTCGACGGCCGGGGCCGACGGCCCGCTGGTCGTCCCCGCCAACGCGACCGGCACCGACGGCACCGTGATCACCTACGGCAAGGCCGACGCGCCGCACACCCTGGAGATCTACGAGGACTTCCGCTGCCCGTTCTGCGAGCAGTTGGAGACGACCACCGGCAAGACGATCCAGCAGCTCGCCGACAACGGCAGCTACAAGATCGAGTACCACCTCGCGACGTTCCTGGACAAGAACCTCGGCGGCAAGGGCTCGCGCACCGCACTGGCCGCCGCCGGCGCCGCGCTGAACGAGGGCGTGGACAAGTTCAAGGCCTTCCACGACGTGCTGTACGCCCACCAGCCCGACGAGCGCAGCGACGACTTCGGCGACGTCAACCACCTCCTGGACCTGGCCGGCCAGGTGCCCGGCCTCAAGACCGACGGCTTCGTGAAGGCCGTCCAGGAGGGCACCTACGCGCCGTGGGCGGCCAAGGTGAACGAGGAGTTCAACAAGAGCGACGTCACCGGCACCCCGACCGTCAAGCTCGACGGCAGGAAGCTGGACGTCCTGACCAACGGCAAGGCCGTCTCGCCCGAGCAGTTCACCGCCCTGGTCAAGCAGGTGACCGGATGACCCAGTCCGCACCCCCGCCCGCCCCGGCCAAGCCCACGCCCGCCCCGGCCGAGCCCGCCCCCGCCCCCGCCCCCGCCCCCGCCCCCGCCCCCCGGACCTTCGGCGCGAGCCGCCCCTTCGCCTGGCTGCTCCTGCTCGGCGGCGCGGTCGGCCTGTTCGCCTCGGCCGTCCTCACCCTGGACAAGATCCGGCTGCTCAAGGACCCGTCGTACGTCCCCAGCTGCAACATCAACCCGATCATCAGCTGCGGCTCGGTCATGCGCAGCGACCAGGCGGAGGCCTTCGGCTTCCCCAACTCGCTGATCGGCCTGGTCGCCTTCGGGGTGGTGATCGCGATCGGCACCGGGCTGCTGGCCGGGGCGTCGTTCCGGCGCTGGTTCTGGCTCGGCCTCCAGGCCGGAACGGTCTTCGGGATCGGCTTCGTGACCTGGCTGATGTACCAGGCGCTGTACCGGATCAACGCGCTCTGCCCGTACTGCATGGTGGTCTGGGCCGCGATGATCCCGCTGTTCTGGTACACCACCCTGCACAACCTGCGGTCGGGGGTGATCCCGGTCGGGCCGAGGATGCGGACGGTGGTGCGGGAGGCCGTGCGCTACCACTGGGTCGTCCCGGCGCTCTGGTACGCGGTGATCGCACTGCTGGTGCTCAACCGGTTCTGGTACTACTGGAGCACCCTGATCTGACGCCCGGGACCGCGAGGCTACTTGGGCACCCCGGTGAGCTGGGCGAACGCGGCGGTGCCCGAGTAGCCGACCAGGAAGCCCACCAGCACGCCGCCCCAGAAGTCCTCGACCGTGACGAAGGACGGCGCCTCCGACTTCCGCGCGGCGAACACGATCGCCGCGCCGCTGAGGATGACTGCCAGCACGAGGGAGCCGATCGCCGTCCCCAGGTGCTGCTCGACCAGCGCGCCGAGGCTCTGCGCCTCCTGGAGCGAGCGGGCGACGCTGCCGACCAGGCCGCCGGTGACCCCGCCGGTCATCACGTTCCACAGGGCGGCCTTGAGCGGGACGGTCAGCGCGGTGGTGTTGGAGAGCACCCTGCGGCGCTCCGCCCCGGGCGGCGGTGCGGTGTCCTGGCGCGGGGTCAGCCCGTAGACGACGGTGAACTGCAGGCGGTAGCTGGCCGGGACGAAGAACGGGCTGCGGCCGGTGCCCAGGCGGATGGTCCACACATCGGTCGACCCGGGTTCCAGCGCCGCCCCCTGCGGGAGTGAGCCGATCAGTGGGACGCGCTCCTGCTCGGCCGGCCGGTTCAGGTACATGGTCAGGGTCGTCTGGTCGTAGGCGTGGACGTTGGTCTGCCCGGCCCGCCCGTGCAGGAACACCGTCGAGTTGCCGTAGGCGTGGAGGTTGAGCTGGTCATCGGCACCGTCGAGGCGTGCCTGGTGGCGCGCGATCGCCTCGTCCAGCGCCGCGATCTCGTCCTCGACCGCCAGCCGTTCCTCGGATGGCAGCTGCGGCGACAGGCGCTGCACCGCTCGTCGCCTCCGGCTCCGGAGGTCCAGGAGGGTGGCCCTCAACCGTTCGAGCTCCTCCTCCGGGACCACCGGGGCCGCGGCCTCCGGCGCTTTCGCGGGAGGCTCCGGCGCCCGCCACTCCAGCTGGGTCGGCAGGCTCAGCTCGACCGCGTCGAGCCACACCGGCACCGAGAACGGGTTCTTGACGTGCAGGTAGACCGTGAAGTCCGTGCCCGAGTACACCTGCGGGACGGAGAGGTCGACGGCCAGGTCCAGCAGACCGAACTGGGCCGGGTGCTCCGGCGGCGGAGTGGTCACCCGGACAGGCTAGTGAGACCAGCCCGTCCGGATCAGGGGTTTGCCCGGATCGCCACTCAGCCGTCGATCGGGTCGAAGGTGAACCGCTCGACCTCGGCGAGGAGTTCGGCCCGGCGGCGGTCGTCGATGAAGGAGGCCCGGAAGGAGTTGGCGGCCAGCCGGCGCAGGGTCTCCTGGTCGAGGGCCAGGGCCTGCCGGACGGCGCGGAAGTTGTCCTCGACGTAGCCGCCGAAGTAGGCCGGGTCGTCGGAGTTGACGGTGACCAACAGGCCGGCGTCCAGCATCTCCCGCAGCGGGTGGTCGGCGAGGGTGTCGATGCAGCGCAGCCGGACGTTGGAGAGCGGGCAGAGGGTGAGCGGGATCTGCTCGCGGGCCAGTCGGGCGACGAGTTCGCCGTCCTCCAGGCAGCGCAGGCCGTGGTCGATCCGCTCCACGCCGAGGACGTCCAGCGCCTCGGTGATGTACGAGGCCGGGCCCTCCTCACCCGCGTGGGCGACCCGGCGCAGCCCGGCCTCGGAGGCCCGGCGGTAGACCTCGCGGAACTTCGCCGGCGGGTTGCCGACCTCGGCCGAGTCCAGGCCGATGCCGGCGATCCGGTCGAAGTACGGGCGAGCGGCCTCGAAGGTCTCCAGGGCGGAGTCGGCGGACTCGTCGCGCAGGAAGCACATGATCAGCTGGGTGCTGATGCCGTACCGCTGCTCGCTGCGCGACAGCGCCCTGGTCAGCCCGTCCACGACCACGCCGAGCGGCACCCCGCGCGCGGTGTGCGCCTGGGGGTCGAAGAAGATCTCCGCGTGCCGCACGCCCTGTTCGGCGGCCCGGGCCAGGTAGGCGTCCGCGAGGTCGGCGAAGTCCTGCTCGGTGCGCAGCACGGCCATCAGCGCGTAGTAGAGGTCGAGGAAGGACTGGAGGTCGCTGAACGAGTACGCCTTCCGCAGGTCCTCCGTGTCGGCGTACGGCAGGTCGACGGAGTTGCGGGCGGCGAGGGCGAAGGCGAGCTCGGGTTCGAGGGTGCCTTCGATGTGCAGGTGGAGTTCGGCCTTGGGAAGCGGCATGTGCGATCTGTCCGAGCTGTCGGGGAGTGGACGTGAAGATACGGAATTCATCCTATGATCTCCCCGATCTTCGGGGGTGCCGTGGGCAGCTCCCGGAGGGTGCGCAGCGGCGAGAACAGCGGCAGCGCACCGGCCACCACGAGCAGGCCGGTCATCACCCACATGGTGGGCCGCAGGCCGATCGCCTCGCCCAGCGCGCCGCCGGCCAGGGCGCCGAGCGGGATGGTGGCGTGGACGGCGAACATCGAACCGGCCGCCACCCGGGTGAGCAGCCCGGGCGGGGTGTAGGACTGCCGGAAGCTGCCGAGCACGACGTTGCAGAACACCACGGCCGCGACCACCCCGAGCGCGCCGAGGACGTACAGCGCCGTGCCGAGCCCCGGCCCGGCCAGCGGCATCAGCAGCCCGAGCGGGACGGCGCCGAGCAGTACGGTCCGCACCGCGCGGGCCGTACCCAGCCGGCCGCACAGCGGGCGGGCCGCCGCCGCGCCGAGCACCCCGCCGACCGCGGCGGCGGAGGCGAGCGCGCCGACCCAGCCGGGAGCGATCCCGGCCTCCCGGACCAGGAACAGCGCCAGGATCGCCTGGTAGCCCATGAGCGCGAAGTTCGCGGCCGCGCCGAAGCAGAGGAAGGCGCGCAGGTAGGGGTCGCGCAGCAGGAAGGACAGCCCCTCGCGGACCTGCCGGCGCAGGCCCGCCCGCTCCGCCTGCTCCGCCGGCTCCATGCTCTCCGCCCGATCCGCCGGCTCCGGCCGGGCGCGGATCCGCAGCAGGGTGCCGGCCGCGATCAGGAAGCTCACCGCGTCGATGAGCAACCCGGCTGCCGCGCCGACGAGTTGGACGGTCAGCCCGGCCAGCCCGCGGCCCGCGACCTCGGCCGCCGAACCGCTGCCCTGGAGCTTGGCATTGGCCTCGATCAGGTCCGCCGGGGCCACCAGCTCGGGCAGGTACGCCTGGTCGGCGGCGTCGAAGAACACCGAGCAGACCCCGCCGAGGAAGGCCACGGCCAGCAGCTGCGCCAGGGTGAGGACGCCGAGCCACCCCGCCACCGGCACGCTGGCGAGGAGCACCGCGGAGCCGAGGTTGCAGGCGATCATCACGGTCCGCCGGGGCGCCCGGCCGACCCAGACCCCGGCCGGCAGGCCGAACAGCAGCCAGGGCAGCCAGATCGCGCTGGTCAGCAGGCCCGCGGCGAGCGGCCCGGCCCCCAGGGTGAGCACCGCGACCAGCGGCAGCGCGACGGTGGTGACGCTGCTGCCCAGTCGGCTGACGGTCTGCCCGGCCCACAGCAGCCGGAAGTCCCGTTGGGCGAACAGGCCCCAGCGCGAACGGAGTTCGGGGCCCGCGGTGGACCGGGCGAGGGTGGCGGTCACGGCCGCGCCGGGACGCTGTGGGCGAAGGCCAGGACGGTCTCGCGCTCCCGCCCGTCCTCGGGCACCGGCCGCCGCGCCCACTTCTGGATCACCTCGTGCAGGTCGGCGGCCAGCTCCCGGGCCTCCTCGGGGGTGAGCCGCAGCCAGGCCTGGGTGGCCACCGAGCAGCCGTCCCGCCAGTCGGGGCCGTACCCGCCGCGTCGCGCGGACCACTCGCGGACCAGCTCGACCTGGCGCTCCAGCAGGATCGATCCGGCCGCCTCGGCCACCGCCTCGGTGACCGGGTCGCCGTCGAAGTCGGCCCTGGTCCAGCTGAGTTCGCGGTCGGCCAGCCGCCACCAGCGCTCCCGCCGGTCCCGGGCGAGCTCGGCCGCCTCCTCGATCAGTCCGCTCTCGGCCAGCACCTTGAGGTGGTGGCTGACGTTGCCCACCGCCTGCCCGGTGCGCTCGGCCAGCCTCCCGACGGTGGCCGGGCCGTCGACCTTGAGCAGGTCGATCAGCCGGCGGCGCAGCGGGTGGGTGAGGGCGGCGAGCACCCGGGAGTCCTGGATCTCCCGGGCGCCGCGCGGTTCGTCCGTCGTCTCGTCCATGCCGGGAGGGTATCCACAAGAGCTCTTGTACGACAGCTCTTTTGCAATTCTGCTTCTACAATTCCCCTTGTCCATCCGGTTCGCCCCGGACGATCGCGTGCACCGGCGGCGGTCGGCGGGCACCCTGGAGGAAGGGGACTTCCGCCGAGGAGGCACCGCGATGCAGCACGCCGACGACCCGCACATCCGACCCGCGGGCATCTCCCCGCACGCACTGGGCAACGACACCCTGCTGCACGAGCTGGAGCAACTGCACCGCACCCGCCACGAGACCTTCCTGTACGGCTCGGAGGAGGCGCTGAAACGGCACACCCTGCGGACCGGCCAGCTGGAGGCCGAGTACCTGCACCGCTTCCCGCTCCGCCAGGTGACCGCGGCCCGGACCAGGGCCGGAGCCCGGGCCCGGGAGGCGGCCGCCCGCGTGGAGTCGCTGCCCGAGTGACACCCGCCGGCACCCGGCGACACCCGGCGGGACACGCCGGGCGGCGGTGGCTCGCCCCGGGGCGGGGCGTCGGGGAGGGTGTGAGGGCAGAGCACCGGACCCGACCCCCCATTGGGAGCCCCGCATGCCCATCGCCAGCGTCAACCCCGCGACCGGGGAGATCATCCAGACCTTCGAACCGCTCGACGCGGCCGGGATCGAGCAGCGGTTGGCCCGCGCCGAAGCCGCCTTCCACAGCTACCGCAGCACCCCGTTCACCGTCCGCGCCGAGCTGATGCACCGGGCGGCGGACCTGCTGGACCAGGACCAGGACGCGCTCGCCCGCACCATGACCGAGGAGATGGGCAAGCCGCTCGCCGCCGCCCGGGCCGAGGCCGCCAAGTGCGCCAAGGCGATGCGCTGGTACGCCGACCACGCCGAGGCGCTGCTCGCCGACGAGCACCCGGACCCCGCCGACGTGGCCGACAGCGGCGCCTCCCGGGCGTACGTCCGCTACCGCCCGCTCGGCCCGGTGCTCGCCGTGATGCCGTGGAACTTCCCGTTCTGGCAGGTGATCCGCTTCGCCGCGCCGGCCCTGATGGCGGGCAACGTCGGCCTGCTCAAGCACGCCTCCAACGTGCCGCGCACGGCGCTCGCGATCGAGGAGCTGTTCCGCCGGGCCGGCTTCCCCGAGGGCTGCTTCCAGACCCTGCTGATCGGCTCGGGCGCGGTCGAGGGCGTGGTCCGGGACCGCCGGGTCGCCGCCGTCACCCTCACCGGCAGCGAGCCGGCCGGGCGGGCGGTCGCGGCCGCCGCCGCGGACGAGGTGAAGAAGTCGGTACTGGAGCTGGGCGGCAGCGACCCGTACGTGGTCCTGCCGAGCGCCGACCTGGACGCCGCGGTCGCCACCGCGATCCGGGCCCGGGTGCAGAACAACGGCCAGTCCTGCATCGCCGCCAAGCGCTTCATCGTGCACACCGACGTCTACGACCGCTTCACCGCCGCCTTCACCGAGGCGATGCGCGCACTGCGGATCGGCGACCCGATGGACGAGGCCACCGACGTCGGCCCGCTGGCCAGCCGCCAGGGCCGGGACGACCTGGAGGAACTGGTCGAGGACGCCCGCACCCACGGCGCCCGGGTCGAGTGCGGCGGCAACCGCCCGATGGGCTGGGACACCGGCTGGTTCTACGAGCCGACCGTGCTGACCGGCATCACCCCGGCGATGCGGATCCACCAGGAGGAGACCTTCGGCCCGGTCGCCACCGTCTACCGGGTCGCCGACCTGGACGAGGCGGTGGCGCTCGCCAACGACACGCCCTTCGGGCTCAGTTCCAACGTCTGGACCACCGACCCGGGTGAGCAGGAGCGCTTCGTCCGCGACATCCAGGCCGGCGGGGTGTTCTTCAACGGCATGACCGCCTCCCACCCGGCGCTGCCCTTCGGCGGGGTCAAGCGCTCCGGCTTCGGGCGGGAGCTGTCCGGGCACGGCATCCGGGAGTTCTGCAACGTCACCACGGTGTGGATCGGCTGATCCCTCCCGGAGCCGCGACGCCTCCGGTGCGGGTCCGGGCGCGGGTGCGGGCTCGGGCTCGGGCCGGTCGGGTCAGGCCACCGTGCGATGCCTGCCCCGGCCGGGCGTCGCCCAGCGGGCGACCATGCCGACCAGCGCGATGAAGGTCAGCAGCCAGAAGAAGGCCATCAGCCCGATCATCGGGTCCCACTCCGTCTGGACCTCGACCATGAGCAGGCCGATCGAGAGCGCGACCATGAAGGTCACCACGGTGGGGCTGAGGCTGAGCAGCCAGCGCCAGGCCCGGTGGCCCAGGCTCGGGTTCTTCGGGGCCTCGGGCCCGGTTTCGAGTTCCTTGTAGGTGAGCAGGTCCATTCGGGATCGCCTCCGGTGCTGGGTGAGGGGGAGGGGCCGGCCCGCGCGGTCAGGAGGCCTTGCGCGGAGCCGCGGACTTGCGGGTGGTGGTCTTCTTCGCCGTGGCGGCCTTGCCGGTGCCCGCGGCCTTCCCGCCGGCGGCGGTCTTCTTCGCCGTGGCGGACTTCGTCGCGGTCTTCGTCGCGGTGGCGGTCTTCGTCGCGGTGGTCGTCCGCTTCGCGGCGGCGCGCTTGCGGGGCGCCGGCTCCTCCTCGGCCGGTTCCTCCTCCGCCGGTTCCTCCTCGGCCGTGGCCGCCGGTGCCCGGCCGCCCTTGGCCCGCTTGAGGCTGCTGCGCAGCGCCTCCATCAGGTCGATCACGTTGTCCGGCGCCTCGCCGGGCTCCTCCTCGTGCGGGAGCTCGACGCCCTCCAGCCGGGCGGTGATCACCTGCTGGAGCGCCTGCTGGTAGTCGTCGTGGAGCTGGGAGAGGTCGAAGTCCTCGGAGAGGGTGTCCATCAGCGACCGCGCCATCTTGAGCTCCTGCGGCCGCACCGTGACGTCCTCCTCGGGCGCGATCCCGGCCGCCGGGCGGACCTCGTCGGGCCAGATGCAGGTCTGGAGCACCAGCGTCCCGTCGTGCACCCGCAGCACCGCGGGCGACTCCCGGGTGCGCAGCGCGATCTTGGTGACGGCGATCTGCCCCGACTCCACCAGCGCGTCGCGCAGCAGGGCGTACGGCTTGGCGGCGGCCTTGTCGGCGACGCCCACGTAGTAGGCCTTGGAGAACATCAGCGGGTCGATCTCGGTGGCGTCCACGAAGGCCAGCACGTCGATGATCTTCTTGCTGGGCAGCGGCAGGTCGGCGAGGTCCTCGTCGCTGAGCGTGACCGTCCGGCCGTCGGGCGACTCGTACCCCTTGGCGATCTCCGCGTACGGGACCTCCTTCTCCTCCCGTTCGCAGTACCGCTTCATCCGCACCCGCCCGCCGTCCTTGGCGTGCACCTGGTGCAGCGGGACGTCGTGCTCCTGGGTCGCGGAGTAGAGGTGGACGGGGATGCTGACCAGTCCGAAGCTGATCGTCCCCTTCCAGGTGGTCTGCATGGTTCCCACTGTGCGCGCGATCGGCCGGATCGGCCACTTGCTCCGACAGGGCCCTGGCGGGTTCCCGCCAGGGTGACGCTGCGTCAGATTTGAGGCTTTCCCGCCACTTCTCCACCCGCTCTGACCTGGCCTTTTGTGTCCGGTGAGCGAACAGTTATCTCTCGGCTGTTCCGATACCCGGGCGTAGAAGTTAGGTTGCACCGCAATGCGCGGGTCTGTCCCCCACCTTTCGGCACGACGAGCCGAGGGTCATGCCGCGCTGGAAAGGCAGAAGGCACCCTCCATGAGTGCGGACACCACCAAGCAGGCGGCGGACACCACCCAGGTCCCCCATCAGCTCGGCCCGGTCGGACACGGCGGCGACGGCCACCTGAAGGCCGGGCTCAAGAACCGACACCTGTCGATGATCGCGATCGGCGGCGTGATCGGCGCCGGCCTGTTCGTCGGCTCCGGCGCGGGCATCGCCTCCACCGGTCCCGGCATCCTGCTCTCCTACACCCTGGCCGGCGTGCTGGTGGTGCTGGTGATGCGGATGCTCGGCGAGATGGCGGCGGCCGACCCGCAGAGCGGCTCGTTCTCGGCGTACGCGGACCGCGCGCTGGGCCGCTGGGCCGGCTTCACCATCGGCTGGCTGTACTGGTTCTTCTGGGTCGTGGTGCTCGCCGTCGAGGCGACGGCCGGCGCCAAGATCCTCAACCACTGGGTGCCGGGCGTGCCGCAGTGGGGCTGGGCCCTGATCGTGATGGCGGTGCTGACCTCCACCAACCTGTTCTCGGTCGCCTCCTACGGCGAGTTCGAGTTCTGGTTCGCCGGGATCAAGGTGGTGGCGATCGCCGCGTTCCTGGTGATCGGCACCCTCGCCGTCTTCGGCGTGCTGCCGGACACCCACGCGGTCGGCGCCAGCAACCTGACCGGCCACGGCGGCTTCCTGCCGCACGGCGTGGGCGCGGTGTTCACCGGCATGCTCACGGTCGTCTTCGCCTTCATGGGCAGCGAGATCGTCACCCTGGCGGCCGGCGAGTCGGAGGACCCGGAGAAGGCGGTCAGCAAGGCCACCAACAGCGTGATCTGGCGGATCGGGATCTTCTACCTGGGCTCGATCCTGCTGGTGGTCACCCTGCTGCCGTGGGACTCCGCCGCGGTGAAGGACAGCCCGTACGTGGCCGTCCTCGACCACGTGGGCATCCCGCACGCGGGCCAGGTGATGGACGTGATCGTGCTGACGGCGGTGCTCTCCTGCCTCAACTCCGGGATGTACACCGCCTCCCGGATGGCCTTCTCGCTCGGCCAGCGCGGCGACGCCCCGAAGGTCTTCGCCACGGTGAACTCGCGCGGCGTGCCGATGGTGGCCATCCTCTCCTCGGTGGTCTTCGGCTTCATCGCGGTCTTCTTCAACTACACCTCGCCGAACACCGTGTTCGCCTTCCTGCTGAACTCCTCCGGGGCGGTCGCGCTGTTCGTCTGGCTGGTGATCTGCGCGACCCAGCTGCGGATGCGCAAGATCATCGAGCGTGAGATGCCCGAGCGGCACACCGTCCGGATGTGGCTGTACCCCTATCTCACCTGGGTGGCCATCGGCATGATCGGCTTCGTCGTGGCGTACATGTTCACCGACAGCGACGGACGCAAGCAGATGTACCTGTCGCTGGTGGCCGCGGCGATCGTGCTCGGCGCCTCGGCCGTGGTGGGCCGCCGGCGCCGACGGGCGGCGGTGGCGGCGGGGTCCTGAACCCGTCCGCCCCCGCGCGGGAACGCCGGGCCCGGGAGCCGTTGCGGAGGCTCCCGGGCCCGGTGCCGTTCCATGCCCGGACGAGTGCGTGCCCGGACGAGTTCATCCGCGGACGAGTGCATGCGCGGACGAGGCCGGGCGCGGACGAGGCCGGGCTGGCCGGTCGCCCGCCGCCCGACCGGCGATCGGCAACCGGTCGGTCACGCTGCGTCGATGTCGGCACCACGAACGTGTGAGCCCGCCCACAGGGGGTTTCGCATCTACGGTCCTGGATAGTTGTCGCGCTCCGCCCGTACCGCCCCGGGCACCGAACGCCGCACCCCGACCGCCCGCCCGGCCGCCGGATCCGCCCCGAAGAACCCAGGCCATGGAGCCTTCCGGCCCCGCCTTCCGTCGGCACCCCAGCCCTCGACCCCCGAACACCCAAACCGGACAAAGCGCCACAAACACACCGACACACCGGCTGGCAACCGCCCGCCCGGCCACTACTCGTCGTAGTAGCGAGCCCCTTTGCCACCCGTCCCCGGCCCTGCCAAGAATGGCCCGTCGCCAGGCAGCGCCGGCCGGCCCCGTCCGCCGTGCGCAGCCCGCCCGCCCCGCCGCTCTCGGCCGGGGCGCCACGGCCGTCCCGGACGGCCGCGCGGGCCCCGCTCACCCGGAGCCCGTGCGATGCCCCGCGCCCAGTGCCCCGGCACGGCCCCCGACGGAAAAGGACCGCCCGCTCCATGCAGCTCAGCCATGCCCGCCGCAACTCCCTGATCACCGGCATCGCCACCCTCGTGGTCGCGAGCGCCGCCACCGCCGCGCTCGCCATCCCGCAGGCCGGGAACACCGCCGAGGCCGCCGCCCCCGCGGCCGCCGTCTCGGTGGACGGCAAGCCGGTGGCCGACCAGGCGCAGGCCGACACCGCTGCCGCTGCCCAGCAGGACGCCCAGGCGGCCCAGGAGGCCCAGACGAAGGCCGAGGCGGACGCCAAGGCCCAGGCCGACGCCCAGGCGCAGGCCGCAGCCGACGCGAAGGCCCAGGCGGACGCGAAGGCCCAGGCCGACGCCGCCGCCTCCCGCTCGCAGCAGCGCCAGAGCCTCGCCGCCCCGACCGGCACCCCGCAGCAGATCGCCGCCCAGATCGTGCCCGCCGGCCAGCTGCAGTGCTTCAGCAACATCGTGGCCCGCGAGAGCAGCTGGAACCCGATGGCCGTCAACGCCTCCTCCGGCGCCTACGGCCTGGTCCAGGCGCTGCCGGGCAGCAAGATGGCCTCGGCCGGCTCCGACTGGAAGACCAACCCGGCCACCCAGATCAAGTGGGGCCTGGACTACATGAACTCGCGCTACGGCAGCCCGTGCGGCGCCTGGGCGTTCTGGCAGAGCCACCACTGGTACTAAAGCTTGTTGCGGAAGGTATAGGCCGACCCGGCCCTGCCCTCCGCCGTACCCGCCCCGGGGGGGGGGGGGGGCGCGGGGCGGGGGGGGGGGGGGGGGGGTGGCCGGGGGGGGGGGGGCGCGGGGGGGGGGGGGGGGGAGGGGGGGGGGAGGGGGGGGGGGGGGTTGTTGGGGGTTG
>NZ_JBVHYH010000078.1:0-45133 GCF_055569135.1 Kitasatospora sp. NPDC029367 | reverse complement strand
CCGAGAAGGGGCGGTGCCCCCCCCCCCCCCCCCCCCGACCACCCCCCCCCCCCCCCCCCCCCCCCCCCCCCCCCCCCCCCCCCCCCCCCCCCCCCCCCCCCCCCCCCCCCCCCCCCCCCCCACCGCCATGTCCGCACCGCCTGCGCTACTTCCTCAGCTTCCACACCGGGGCGGCGGCGATCGCCTGCATCTGGTCGTCGGTCAGCACCGGGGCCTTGCGGGTCGCCGGGCTGGTCTGGGTGCCGCTGTTGAACGAGCTGATCACCACCCGCAGGCCGTCCGGGTGCAGGGTGTCGACGGTCCACATGCCCACGCCCGGCTTGTCGCTCCCATGGCGGACGACCACCTTGGTGCCGTCCGGCAGCGTCCTGGCGTCGCCGAACAACGAGTCCCCCCGGTCACCGCTCCAGTCCTGCACGTTGAGCTGCACCATGGACTTGCCCTTGCCGTCGTCGAGCACGAAGTTGGCGTAGCCGAAACCGCTGCCCATGGCCTCCGTCTCGGTCAGCCCGCTCGGCAGCAGTGCGGCGACGTTCTGCAGGATCTCCTGCCCGCTGTACTCCCTGGAGGTGTCGCGCGCCGGGACCGGCTTCGGCTCCGGGATCGCGGCGATCACCGGGTCCCAGGACTTGTCGGTGACGATCGCCCTGAGCTGGTCCGGCGACAGCGGCGGGGTCGGCCGGCTGTCCGGCGCGCCCTTCTCGGCCGGGGAGTTCCACTCCGAGAGCTCGACCTGCCGGCCGTCCTGGCCGATCAGCCTGGCGCTCCAGGACTTGGTGGTGGCCCGCTTGTCCGGGTACTCGTAGCCCTGGAGCACGGTCAGCGAACCGCCGCCCGGCAGACTCGTGCTGGTGCAGGCGTCGTACGGGACCAGCTTCTTGTCCGGGCAGGCATTCTGCGCCCGGTTGGGGTCGTTCGGCGCCAGCCGGGTGAGCGAGATGCCCATCGCGGCCTTGCCCTTGCCGTCGTCGAACAGCAGGGTGGCGCCCGCGTTGCCGCCGCCGCCCGGCTTGCCGGCCGCCGGCTCGGTGCCGGTGCCCTTGCCGTCGGTGACCTGGCCCTTGGGCAGCAGGGCCTGGAAGGCGGCCAGCACCTCGTCGCCGCTGACCGCCTTCGGGGTGGGCGTACCCGTCGAAGCCGGGGTCAGGGCGGCGCTCGTGCCCGTACTCCCGGACGCGGCCCCGGTGGAGGCGGCCGCCAGCGTGGCCGTACCGGAGGGCGAGCCGGAACCGGTCAGGTACACCGCTCCGGTGCCCACCAGGGCCAGCGCGGCGGCGCCGCCCACCACCGCGGCGGCCGAACGGCTGCGCCAGCGGCGGCGGCCGCGCTGGTACCCGCCCGCGACCATCCCGGCCTGGTCGGCCTGCTCGGGGCGGAAGGCCTCACCGGTACGGGTGAGGGCGTAGAGGAGATCGTCTTCGAACTTGTCCTGCTCGGGCATGGCGGATCACCGTCTCCTTGCGTCGCGGAATTGCCGGGGAAATGGGGGGCGTCGGCGGGGCGTGCCGGTGGGTGCGGCGTAGCGATGGGTGTGACGTACCGACGGGCGTGCCGGTGCGCGGGGTGTGCCGGTGGGCGGGACGTTTCAGCGGGCCGAGAGCTCGGCCAGCGAGTCGCCGAGCAGGGTGCGCAGCCGGGCCAGCGCCCGGGTGGTCCTGGTACGGACCGCGCCGGAGGAGAGCCGCAGCACCTCGGCGGTCTGCTCGACACTGCGGTCCTCCCAGTAGCGCAGCACCAGCACGGCCCGGTCCGCGGCGGACATCCGCCCCAGCGCGTCCAGCAGGGTCAGCCGCAGACTGCTGTCCGCGTCCGGCCCGACCGCCTCCGGCAACGCCTCGGTCGGGCGCTCGCCGCTGGAGCGGCGGCGCTGCTGCGCGAGGAAGGTGCGCACCATCACGGTGTGGGTGTAGGCCGCCGGGTTGTCGATCCGGTGGCGGCCGCCGGTGAAGGCGCTGCGCCGCCAGAGCACGTACATCCGGCTGAGGGCCTCCTGCACGAGGTCCTCGGCGTAGTGGGTGTCGCCGCTGGTGAGCAGACAGGCCGAGCGGTACAGGTGCCCGGTGCGGCTGGAGACCAGTTCCAGGAACTCGGCGTCCTTGGCCTCCCGGCCGCCCCCGATCCACCCCATGTGCCCGTCGCTCCCCCGCGTCCGTGTGCCCCGCCGACACTTGATGGATGCGGTGAACCGGCCCCGGTGTTACGGGTGTTCCGCAGGAACTTTTCCGGACCGCGCAGGGGCGCGCGGGCGGGCGGGTCAGTCGGCGGAGCCGCGGCGCCGGTCGCGCAGCACGACGCCGCCGCCGATCAGCAGGGCGACCAGCAGCGCGCCGACGCCGACCACATAGGTGGCGGTACGGCCGTCGCGGTCGGCCTGGGTCTCGCCGAGGCCGACCGGGGCCGGCACGATCGGGGCCGCGGCCAGCTTCACGGGGGCGTCCTGGGCGGGCTCGGACGGCGGGTCCTCCGGCGCCGTGGTGACGGCCTTCACCGGGTCCACCACGCCCCAGCCGATGAACCGGTTCGGGCCGCGCTCGGTGCGCTGGGCGGTCTGCTCGATCCAGGCCCGCACCTGGGCCGGCGTCCACTTCGGGTGCGCGCCGACCAGCAGCGCGGCGAGCCCGGCGACGTACGGGGCGGCGAAGCTGGTGCCGTTGTCCACGCACTGGCCGCCGCCGGGCACCGTGGAGAGCATCTCGACGCCGGGCGCGGCGACCTTCACGAAGGAGCCGTACTGGGAGAACGGGGCGCGCTCGTTGTTGCGGTCGGAGGCGCCCACGGACAGCACGGTCGGGAAGGCGCCCGGGTAGGTGTCGCCCTCGTTGCCGTCGTTGCCGCTGGAGGCGACCACCACGACCTTGTTCTGCTCGGCCCGCTCGATCGCGGCCTTCAACTCCTGGTAGCCGCCGAACCGGGCGTCGCCCGCGCCGCGCACGTCCTGGGAGATGTTGATGACCCCGACGTGCCTGTCGACCGCGTCGTTGATGGCCTTGGTCAGGGTGGAGACGTCGCCGTTGCCCGCGCTGTCGTTCTGCCGGATCGCGTAGATCCTGGCGTCGGGGGCCAGTCCGACGAACCCGGTCCGGTCGCTGCGGCTCGCGGCGATGATGCCGGCCACCTTGGTGCCGTGGCCGACCGTGTCGGTCAGCGAGGTTCCGTCGACGGCCTTGTTGCTCTGCTTGTCGATCAGCAGGCTCGGGCCCGCGTCCACCTTGCCGTGCAGCTGCAGGTTGGTGTCGTCCACCCCGGTGTCGATGACGGCGACCGTCACGCCGCTGCCGGTGGTCGCCCCGCCCTGCCAGAGCTGGTCGAGCAGTATCCGCTGCAGCGACCACGGCACGGTCGGCACGTCGGGCGCGGGTCGGGGGCAGTCACCGGCGGCGGCCAGCCCGGGCCCGCCGTCCGCGTGCGCGGGGGCGGCCAGCGGGCCGCCCAGCACCGTGAGCGCGGCCAGCGCCGCGGCCGTCCTGCGGAACCCGCGTCCGGACACCCTGCCACCCCTCATGTTCGCCACCCCGTGCCGCGCCGCGCGCCGAAGGGCGGGCGCCCGGATCCCGGGCGCCCGCCCCTGTCGTTCCCGTCCGGGAACGGTCGGTCGACCGCTACTGCCAGAGACCGGCGTTCTTCTTCTCGGTCGCGTTGTAGCTCTGCGCGGCGCTCTCCAGCGAACCGGAGATCTTGGCGCAGGTGTCCTTGAGGTTCTGGGCGGCGGAGTCCCACTTGGCCTGCTGGGCGTTGTAGCCCTGCTGGGCCTGGCCCTGCCAGCCCTGGGAGATCTTGGTGACCTCCTTGCGCAGCTCGGACAGCATGCTCTCGATCTTGTTGGCCGAGTTCTGCACGTCCTGCGACGCCTGGTGGAGGGTCTGGAAGTTGACGAGGATGTGGTCGGTCACAATGTCTCCCTTGACGAGGATGCGGAGCACCCGGCGCTCAGCCGCGGGCGCCCCGTCGAACGGACGGTCGGAACAGAGTGCTGGTCAGCTCTTCGACGCTCAGCCCTGCGGGCCGAACAGCGCCTTCTGCTCCTCTTCCGCGCTCGCGTAGTGCTTGGTGGTCAACTCGATCGCGTGCTTGATCGCGGTCAGCGACTTGCGCAGCTCGTCGACGTCCGTGTTGACCTGGTTCTGCAGCACCTTGTAGGCGTCCGCCGCCTGGCCCTTCCAGCCACTGGTGATGTTGTCGACCGTGGTCTGGAGCGCCTTGCGCTCCGCCTCGATCTGGCCGATGGCCGTCTCGATCTTCCCGGCGAAGTCCATCATCTCCTGCGCGGTCACCGTGAACTGGCCGTCACTCATGCTCCACCATCCCCCATGAGACAAACATTGTGTGTACGTAGGGCCCCCCGGGGCCCCGCCGTCGCATCACCCGTCGTGATGTCCAGCAGCACTGTAGTCGGCACACGCAACTCACCCAACATCGAGCGCCCACTAGTTACCAGACCATGACACTGGGGCCAATTCCGTTGCCGGGCTTGGCCGATCAGGCGTTCTGCGGCTGCGCGGCGCTCTTCGCGGTCAGCGGCGGGCCGGCCGGGACCAGGTTCGACCACTCCTTGGGCACCGGCAGCGGCTGGACGTTCTGGTAGCCCAACCGCGCCTGGTTCCCGCCGGGTTGGTCGTCCGGGTTCTGGGTCGGCTGGCCACCCGGACCGGGGTTCTGGGCGCCCGGCGCCGGGGTCGCCGCCTTCGGCGCACCGCCGGGCGTGGCCGACGGGCTGGGGCCGTGGCCGCCGTCGCTGTTGGCCGGGACGGAGTAGCGCAGGCCGGTCTCGGTGATCAGGAAGTCGGTGCCGGAGCCGTCGGCCGCACCGGCGTTGCCGTTCGCACCCGCGTTGGCGTTCGCACCGGCATTGCCGTTGGCGTTGCCGTTCGCACCGCCGGCCGCCGTCGCGGCGGCACCGGCCGCGTTGTCCACCGCCCGGTAGAACAGCCCGTGGCCGGGCGTCACGTACGCCGCGCCCGCGCCGTTGTTGTACGCCGCCGGGTAGGACGTCCCGGCCCAGACGCTGCGCCTGGGCGTGCGGCCGTCCTCGGCCATGCCGTCGAAGGTGCTGCACACCACCTGGCGGGGGTCCTGCCGGTCCGTCCAGTTGTTCACCGGCGCACCGGACTTCAACGGCCAGTCGTCCGGCGTGTTCGGCAGCCGTACGTCCGTGTTGAACCTGGACTGGTCGTCCGGGGTCATCTCGTCGCTGCGCGGCCGCTTGTCCTGGTCGTACTTGTAGAGCATCTGGTAGGCCGGGTTCTGCCGGATCAGCTCCGCCTGGAACGGGGTGATCAGGAACAGGCCGTCCTTGCCGACCACGTAGTTGCGGTCCTGGTAGTGCACCAGCCGGCCGATCCGGCGGTCCGCCGCGTTGCCCAGGGCCACGTTCGAGTTGGGACCCTGGCTGTCCGCCATGTCCTTGACGTCGGGGAAGACGATCGGGCTCGCGGGCACCAGGGTGTCCAGCCACTCGCGCTTCACCCGCTGCGGCACCGCGTTGGGCCCGAAGACCGCGGTGACCAGCGCCCGGCGCTCCTTGTCGTCGGACTTCGGTCCGATCGCGTGCTTGCGGCCCTGCGCGTCGACCAGGAACAGGCTCGCCACCGCCTGGCCCGCCGCCGAGGTGGTCGACACCTGCTGGTCGTCGGCCTGCTGGACCAGCATCAGCTGGTCCGGGCCGAGCATCCGGTCCTTCGCGGACAGCGCCGCCGCGTCCGCCCCGGCCGCCACGAACACCGCCTGGTTGACGGTCTCCCGCTTGTCGTCCGACCCCGGACGGTCGCAGACCGCCCACTTCATCGGCTGGCTCGCGTTGTCCTTGCCCGGCAGCTTGTCCGGGGCGTACGGGATCCCGATGGTCGGGCCGTGGTTGGGGTAGCGGTCCAGCACCCCGTCGTCCACCACCACGACCTTGGCGTCGACCGGCAGCACCAGCCGCGCCGAGGACATGTTGAGCACCTGGTGCAACCGCTTGGTCCGGCCGTCCGGGTCGGTCAGCACCACGTAGCGGGTGGTCGACTGCTTGCCTTGGATGATGTTCTTGCCGCTGTCCCACTGCAGCGGGGCGGCGGGCTTGAACACCCCCCAGAGCCCGAACCCGGCCACCACCACGGCCCCCACCAGCACGCTCGGCAGCACCGCCTTCACCGGGCGCGGCGCGTCCTCGTCACTGCCGCCGCCGGAGGGCAGCAGGAACGCCCCCACCGTGCGTTTGCGGGCGAAGGTGTACGCGTTGAGCTCGTCCCGGCGCGATGCCATCCTCGTCGTCCCCCTCTGTCAGACGTGTGCCGGCGCCGTGCCGGCGGTGCCCGGCCTCCCGTCGGCCCGACCTGCCCGTGGTCCGCACCCGCCGGGCGGGATCCGGCCCGAACCCTCTACGATGCGGCAGCAGACGGTGAGTACGGTACGGGTACGGTCCGCGAACCAGCCAGCCGGGCCGCGGCAACGGATCAGAGAGGGCCATCGGGGGATGCCAAGCCAGACCGCTCCAGAACGCCGCGCGAGCGCGGGCGGCGGGAGGTCGCACCGGTCCGGGCGGGCCCGTCGCGGCGCCGCGCCCACCGGGGCCGCGGCCGGACGGCCGCCGACGGGCGGCGAGGGCGGCCCCGTCCAGGTGCGCGTCAACCCCCGGCCCGGGCTGCTCGGCGGCCGGTTGAAGCTCCAGCAGCTGGTCCTGGTCGAGGTCGCGGTCGCCCTGGTCGCGGTCGGCTGGACGATCAGCCGCCCGGTCGCGGCCGGCTTCGGCGCGGTCTCGCTGGTCCTGCTGGTGCTGGCGGTCGTCCCGCTGCGCGGCCGCACCATCCCGGAGCTGCTGCGGGTCCGCTCGGCCCTCAAGTCCCGCCGCAAGCAGGCGAAGTCGCTGCTGCCGCCGCCCGGCACCGACCCGGCGCTGGCGCCCGCGCTGGAGCTGGAGCCGGCACTGCGCACCTGCACCCACGCCACCGAGGCCGACTTCGGCGGCCGCCCCGTCCGCCGGGAGACCGGCATGGTCGGCGACGGCACCTTCCTCAGCTCGGTGCTGCTCGTCCAGGCCAAGGACCAGCCGCTGCGCCCGGTGCGCACCGCGCTGCCGCTGCCGCTGGACGTGATCTGCTCGGCGCTCACCGTGGACGACATCGCCCTGGAGTCGGTGCAGCTGGTCCAGCACACCCAGCCCGCCCCGGCCCAGCACGTGCCGGAGCAGTCGCTGGCCGCCCGCGGCTACCGCGAACTGCCCGACGGCACCGCCACCCCCGGCCTGCGGCTGACCTGGGTCGCCCTCAAGCTCGACCCGGAGCGCGCGGCCACCGCCGTCCGGGCCCGTGGCGGCGGCGAGGAGGGCGCCCGCAAGGCCCTCCAGCGGGTCACCGACCAGCTGGCCGGACGGCTCAACAGCGCAGGGTTCAAAGCCACCGTGCTGGACGAGCGCGAGCTGATCGCCGCCCTCGCCATCGCCACCTGCGCCAACCCGATCGCGGTGGCCGGGCGCCAGGGCACCGGCAGCGGCGGCGGCACCACCCGCCGCACCCAGGAGGGCAACCGCTTCTGGCGGATCGACGACCGCTGGCACAGCACCTACTGGATCTCCCGCTGGCCGCAGCTGACCCGCCCCGGCGGCGCGGCCGGCCGGATCGGCGCCCCGGACCTGGTCAACCTGATCACCGGCTCCCCCGCGCTGGCCAGCACGTTCAGCCTCACCGCCGGGCACGGCACCGGCGGCTCGGTCACCGTCAGCGGCCACCTGCGGGTGACCGGGCGCAGCGAGGGCGAGGTCGGCGACATCGGCCGCCAGCTGGAGGCGCGGGCGCAGAGCGCCGGCCTCGGCCTGGTCCGGCTCGACCTCGAACAGGCCCCCGGCATGCTCGCCACCCTGCCGCTGGGAGGAGCGTCCTGATGGCGTACCAGACCTACCCCGCCCCCGGTCCGACGCCCGGCACCGAGCAGCGCCGGCCGCGACCGCGGATCCTGCCCGGCTTCGGGCTGCGCGGACCGCGCCGGGAGAAGCACGTGCTGGAGGCCGCCGACCTGGCGGCGCTGGCCTTCCCGGTCGGCGACGACGGCGTGGTGATCGGCGTCGACCCGCAGGGCCTGCCGGCGGTGCTCGGCCTGTTCCGCCCCAGCGCGTACGACCTGGTGCTGGTCGGCGGCGTGTGGACGGCACAGGTGATCGCGCTGCGCGCGGCCGCGATCGGCGCCCGGGTCGCGGTGGAGACCGCCCGCGGCCAGCTCTGGGGCCCGATGGCGCAGGCCGCCGGCGGCGGCCAGCCGTGCGTGACGGTGCACCAGGTCGGACGGCTCGGCCCGCAGGGCGCCTCGGTGGCCTCGCCCGTCCTGGTGGTGCGCGACCTCGGCGCCCGCCCGCCGCGCACCCGGCTCTCCGCCGCGCCCTGGCAGACCACGCTGACCCTGCTGCCCTACCTCGGCCCGAACGCCTCCCGGGTGCTCAACGCGGCCGACCTGGTCGGGGTGCAGCGGATCATGCCCCAGGAGGCGGAGGTGGTCGGCCGGGTGCTGTCGCTGCCGCCGGAGGACGTGGCCGCGCTGCCCGGCCTCGGCGACGACCTCACCCTGTGGGCCACCCGGATGCGGCGCCAGTACGTCCGGACGGTGGCCGGCCAGGCCGAACAGCAGGTGCTCGGCGGCCCGCGCCGGATGGACTGAGGGGCGCGTCCGGGCCGGTCGTTCCCGGTCCGGAACCGAAGCCGCCTTCAACAGGGGCAGCCGAACGGCCTAGTCTTTGTTGCGGCAACGGCACCGCTGAACAAGCGGCGGCGAACACGAGGGAGCCCTAGTGAGCAGCGATCGGGACGGCGTCTACGTCGGCGACAACGCGGCGGAGGACGACGACGACTGGTCCGACGCGCCCGATTACACTCCCCCGTCCTGGTACGTGCAGTCGGGCCCGGCGGCGGCGCCCGCCGCACCGGGCCCGGGGGCGGACGGCGCGGCGGCCGGGGCTCCGGCGGGCGGGGCTCCGACGGCCGCGGCTGCGGCGCCGGAGTCGGCCGCTCCCGCACCGGCCCCGGTGCCGACGGCCGGACAGACGCCCGAGGCACCCCAGCCCACCCCTGCTCCCCAGCCGGTCGCGGCTCCCGCACCGGATCCGGCCGCGCCCCCGGCGCCCGCGCCCGCCCCGGCGGCGGAGCAGGCGCCCCTCCCTGCCCCGGTGCCGCCGGTCGCGCCCGTGCAGGCCGAGGCGCAGCACGTCCCCTTCCCGGTGGCGGCCCCGGCCGTGACGCCGGAGCAGCCGCAGGCGCCGGTCGCCGCCCAGCCCTGGCCGCCGGCTGCGGAGGCGCCGGCCCAGTCGAGCGGGCCGCAGCCGTACCCGGCGGCCGCGCCGGTGCCGCAGGCCGTACCGCCCGCGCAGCCCGGACCGTCCGCGCAGCCCGCCCAGCCCGGCCCGCCGGTGCCGCCGCAGCAGTTCGCGCAGCAGCCGCCGGCCCAGCCCGGACCGCCCCAGGGCCCGACCGCTCCGGCGGCTGACCCGCAGGTGAGCTGGGACCCGCAGGCCGCCTGGGCCGCCCAGCAGTCGGCCGCCGCCCAGCCCCAGCCCCAGCCCGGCCAGCCCTACCCCGGGCAGCCCGAGCAGCACGCGCAGCCGCAGCCGGTCCAGCCGCAGCCCGCGCCGCCCGCTCCGGTGGACCCGCGCCAGGGCGGCTGGCCGCAGCCCGGCGCCTACCAGCAGCCGGCCGCCGCCCAGCCCTACCCCGGGCAGCCCTACCCCGGCCAGCCCGGCCAGCCGCAGCAGCCCGCCCCCGCCCAGCCCTGGCCGCCGCAGGGCGGCGCCGCCACGCCGCCGCCCGCCGCGTTCCAGCAGGCCGCCGCCCCGCAGCAGACCGCCCACGGGGCGCCGCTGGGCTACACCGCCGCCGTCGAGCTGTCCTCGGACCGGCTGCTGCGCAGCCAGCCCAAGCAGCAGCGCCAGCAGCCGCGGTTCCAGTTCGGCGGCAAGGCCGCGGCGGCCGAGAAGGCCCGCAAGCTGGAGATCATCCGCACCCCGGTGCTGAGCTGCTACCGGATCGCCGTGATCAGCCTCAAGGGCGGTGTCGGCAAGACCACGACCACCACCGCGCTCGGCGCCACCCTGGCCAGCGAGCGCCAGGACAAGGTGATCGCGATCGACGCCAACCCGGACGCCGGCACCCTGGGCCGCCGGGTCAAGCGCCAGACCGGCGCGACCATCCGCGACCTGGTGACGGCCATCCCGCACCTGCGCAGCTACATGGACATCCGTCAGTTCACCTCGCAGGACCTCAACTCGGGCCTGGAGATCCTGGCGAACGACGTCGACCCGGCCGTGTCGACGACCTTCAACGACTCGGACTACCGCCAGGTCATCGAGGTGCTGGGCCGCCAGTACCCGATCATCCTGACCGACTCCGGCACCGGCCTGCTGTACAGCGCGATGCGCGGGGTGCTGGACCTCGCCGACCAGCTGATCATCGTCTCCACCCCGAGCGTGGACGGCGCCTCCAGCGCCTCCACCACGCTGGACTGGCTCTCCGCGCACGGCTACGCGGACCTGGTGCAGCGCAGCATCACGGTGGTCTCCGGGGTGCGCGAGACCAGCAAGATGATCAAGGTCGAGGACATCGTCGCGCACTTCCAGACCCGCTGCCGCGGCGTCATCGTGGTGCCCTTCGACGAGAGCCTGGCGGCCGGTGCCGAGGTCAACCTCGACATGATGCGGCCCAAGGTCCGCGAGGCGTACTTCGAGCTGGCCACCCTGGTCGGCGAGGACATCGCCCGGGCCCAGCACGCCGCCGCCCAGCAGGCCGGCTGGCAGCAGCAGGCGCAGGCGGGCCACCAGCAGCCGGGCCCGCCGCAGCCGTACGCCGATCCCCAGCAGCAGGGCTACCCCGCCCCGCCCGCCCCGGGGGCGCCGTGGGCTCCGCAGCCCGGCCAGGCCCCGCCGCCCCCGCCCGGGTACGGCTACCCCCAGCAGCCCGCCCCCGGAGCCCCGTGGCCGCAGCAGCCCGGTGCCCCGCAGCCGGGCCCCGGCTACGGCTACCCGCCGCAGGCGCCCCCGCAGTGACGAGCAGTGACGAGCGGAAGGGGCCCGCCGACTTCGAGTCGGCGGGCCCCTTCGGCATTCCCCGGCAGCGGCGGCCGGGCCGGGCTCAGGCCTCGGTCAGCTCCCGGGCGCGCTTGACGTCGTCGGCCATCCGGTCCAGCAGCGCCTCGATGGAGTCGAACTTCTCCATCCCGCGCAGGTAGGCCAGGAAGTCCACGGCCACGTGCAGCCCGTACAGGTCCAGCCCGACCCGGTCGATGGCATACGCCTCGACGGTACGGGCGGTGCCGTCGAAGGTCGGGTTGGTGCCGACCGAGATCGCCGCCGGCATCCGCTCGCCCTCGGCGGTCAGCCAGCCCGCGTACACGCCGTCGGCCGGGACGGCGCTGTGCGGCACGGTCTCCACGTTGGCGGTCGGGTAGCCGAGCTCACGGCCGCGCTGCGCGCCGCGCACCACCACGCCCTCGACCCGGTGCGGGCGGCCGAGCACCTCGTTGGCACCGGCCATGTCCCCGGTCTCGACCAGGCGGCGGGTCAGGCTGGAGGAGAACGGCTCGCCGTCCCCGGCGGTGCCGGACACCTGGAGGTCCACCACCTCCACCTCGAAGTCGTCCGCCCCGCCCAGCTCGGCGAGCAGCGCGACGTCCCCCGCGGCCCGGTGCCCGAAGCGGAAGTTGGGGCCCTCGATCACCACCCGGGCGTGCAGCGCGTCCACCAGCACCTGCCGGACGAAGGTCTCCGGGGACTCCTGGGAGAACTCGGTGGTGAACGGCAGCACCAGCACCGCGTCCACGCCGAGTTCGGCGATCAGCTCGGCCCGGCGCGGGTGCGGCGCGAGCAGCGGCGGGTGGCTGCCCGGGCGGATCACCTCGCGCGGGTGCGGGTCGAAGGTCACCACGACCGAGGGGAGGCCGAGTTCACGGGCCCGCTCGACGGCCCGCCCGATGATCAGCTGATGCCCGCGGTGCACCCCGTCGAACGAGCCGATGGTGACGACGCTGCGTCCCCAGTCACCGGGGATCTCCTCCAGGCCACGCCAGCGCTGCACCCGACTGCTCCTTGTTCCGTACGGTGCGTGCCCTCGGCACGCTCAAACGCTCACAACCGAACCCCTATAGCGTGCCATGCGCCTGCCCCGGCTCAGGCACCGGAATGGGGGTTGGGCGCACCGGCGCGCGGACGGCCCGCACGGCCGCCGTCCGCTCCGCCTCGGCGGCGGCGTACTGGGCGTCCCGGCCGGCCGCCACCAGGGCCCGCATCCGGGCCAGCCGGGGCCCGTCCGGGGCGGTCGGGGCGGCGTCGGCCGGCCACCGGGCGAGCAGCCGGGCGAAGGCCGCCGAACGCCCCGCGCAGCGCACCAGCAGCTCGTCCGCGCCCGCCAGCCCCGGCACCGCCCGGGCCAGCACGGCGCGCGCCCGGGCCGGGTTCTCGGCCGCGCAGTGCTCGGCGAGGCGCTCCACGGCCGCGGTGAGCACCGCCCGGTCGGCCTCGGTGGCGAGCAGGGTGTCCAGCAGCTCGCAGCGCAGCGCGTCCGCCGCCGGGTCCGCCACCGGGACGGACAGCGCCTCGGCGAAGGGCGTACGGACCGCCGCCTCGGGGGCGGCCAGCACGCCGCCGAGCAGCACCCGCAGCTCCAGCCGGGCGGCCGGCCCGTCGATCGCGGCCCGCCCCAGCCGACGGCCGAGGTAGTCGACGGCGACCGGCCCGGCCAGCGCCGGGTGGCGGCGCAGCAGCCGGGCGGCCAGGTCGGCGCTGCGCCGGGCGGCCACCGGGGCGCGGGCGTCGGCCAGCACCCGCAGGGTCTCGGCGGGGGCCGCGCCGGGCGCCGCCAGGGCGTCGGCGAGTGCGGCCAGCACGGGCTCCGGGTCGCTCTCCAGGGCCGGGGCGAGGGCGCGCGGGGTCAGGAAGGCGTCGCCGCCCGCGCGGTGGCGGGCGAGCGCGGCGTCCAGGTGCCCGGCCCTGGTCACCGGGTCGGCGACCAGCAGGGCCAGCGCGGCGCCGTGCAGGGCCGGTTCGTCCTCCCGGGCGAGCAGGGTCAGCGCGGTGAAGCGCAGCAGTTCGGCCCCGGCACCGCTCGCGTACGGGGCGGTCCGCAGCGCGTGCACGGCGGCCGCGACGTGCCGTTCGGGCCGGCGGTCGTGGCTCCAGCGGTCCACCGCGCGACAGAGCGCGGACGGCTCCTCGGCGGCGAGCACGGTGAGCAGCGCGTCCGCCCGCGGGTGCGCGGCGTCGGCCAGCGCGTCGGCCAACTCGTCCAGGGCGGCGCGGCGGTGGGCGTGCAGCAGCTCGTGGGCGAGGTCCGCCACCGTGCGGCCCGGGCGGCCCGGCAGGCCGGCCGGGTCGTCGAACCAGGTGCAGAGCAGCGGGAACACCGCGACCGGGTCGGCGCGCAGCCGCTCGGCCACCGCCGCGAGGAACTGCTGCCCCGGGCCGTCGGCGGCCACCAGGCGGCGCAGCAGGGCGAGTTCGGCCTCGACGGGCAGGCCGAGACCGGTCCAGAACGCGGGGTCGAAGCGGTTCAGCCCGTCGAGCGCCTCCCAACCGCCCGCGGTGGCCGCCCGTTCGGCCGTCCGGCGGGCCAACTGGTCGAGCAGCGCCAGGTGTTCGACCGGGTCGGGGCTGGCGGCGAGTCCGGCGGTGAGCAACCGGGCCGCCCACCAGGCGGGTTCGCTGCCGGGCGGGCGCAGGTCCAGCGCACGCCAGATCCGGTGCAGCCACGGGTCCAGGGCGGTCGCGCCCCAGGTCTCGGCGACCCGGCGCAGCGCGGCGGCGACCGGGCCGATCCGGTGCCGGGGGACGGCCGGTGCGGGGCCCTGCGGTCCGGGCGGGGTGTCCTCGGCCTCGCCGAGCAGCATCCGCAGCGCCGCGTCCAGGTCCAGGTGTCGGCCCTGCAGCCAGTCGGCGAACTCCCCGTGGGCGAAGCGGAAACCGGGCCCGGCGGGGACGAACAGCCCCTCGGCGAGCACCGCCGTGGCCCAGCCGCCGTCGACCGGGAACAGCTCCTGGAAGGCCTCCCGGCCGAGCGAGCCCGGCTCCTCGCCGAGCATCCGCCGGGCCGCCTCGTGCACCCGCCCGGCCACCGCCGCCGCGAGCCGGCGCACCCGGCCCCGGCGCGCTCCGGCGGGCCGGGCGGCGCCCCGGCGGTGGGCGCCCGGGCGGCGCGGCCGGACGTCCTCGGCCAGTCGCTGGGCCACCCGCAGGCAGAGCAGGTCCAGGTGGGCGCCGAACAGTTCGCTGCGCAGCGCCGGCCCGTCGTGCAGGCCGTGCGCCCACAGCTCGCCGGCCAGCCGGACGGCCAGCGGGTGCCGGGCGTCCTCGGCGGCGGCCGGGCGGCCGGGCGGCAGCCCGTAGCGGCGGCGCACCCGCTCGGCCGCCTCGGCGGGCAGCGGGCCCAGCCGGTGCCCGGCCAGGGTCGGGGTGCCGGGGCCGCCGCCGTCCATCCGGACGGTGGGGGCGCTGGCCAGGTCGCCGTCCGGGCCCGGTTCGGCCGGGCGGGGCACGCCACCGGCGCCGCTGCCCCAGGGCTCGGCCGCCAGCCGTTCCCAGAGCTCCTCGCCGCAGGCGGTGAGCAGCCGTGCCCCGCAGCCGGTGAGCCACTGCCCGGCGCCGCGCAGCCAGCGCGGGTCCAGTTCGGCCGGGGCCTCCTCGGGGCCGTCCAGGACGACCAGCAGCGGGCGCCCGGCCGCCGCGCACAGCGCCGCCACCGGCTCGGGCGCGGGCGCCGGGGTGTCGAGCTCGGCCGCGGCGGCGGCCAGCGCCCGTTCCACCGCCTCGGCGAGCGAGCGGTCCTCGGCGCGCAGGTCGGCGCCGCGCAGCCAGAGGGTGGGCAGCGGCCGGGCCCCGTCGCCGCGGCGGGCGGCCAGTGCGGCGAGTTCGGTGGAGCGGCCGCTGCCGGGGGCGCCGACCAGGGCGGTGACGGTCGCCGCCGGCTCGTCCCCGGCCAGGCCGTCCGGTCGGTCCACCCGGTCGGCGGCCAGCCCGGCCACCCGGCCCGGCCCGGCCCCGGCGGCGGCCAGCTGGGCGCCGGTCAGCCGCAGCACCCCGGCCAGGTTCAGCGCGGGGCCGTACCCGGGTACGGTCGCCGCGTTGCGCGCCAGCACTTCGGCCAGCGCCGGCGCGACCACCGCGCCGCCCCCGGCGGGCACCGCCCACAGCGCGCCGCCGTACGGCGCTCCCCCATACGGCGCTCCCCCGTACGGCGCTCCCCCGTGCTGCGGTCCGCGCAGGGCGGGCGCGGCCAGCGCCACCACCGCGCCGCTGCGGGCGTCCAGCACCGGTGAGCCGGCCGGCACCACGACCCCGGCCACCGCGGGCACGTCCAGCACCGGCACCCCCGCCAGCAGGTGCCCGCCGTACGCCGCGCCGCCGACGCCCAGCAGTCCGCAGCGCAGCACCACCGCCCGGCCGTCCTCGCCGGTCAGGGCGGGCAGCAGCACCTCGTGCCCGGCGCCCAGCGCGGCCACCGGCAGCGGCGGGACGGGGAGCCCGCCGACCGCGTCGGTGCGCAGCAGCGCGAGCCCGTGCTCGGGCAGCGGCAGCACCGCGTCGGTGCCGAGCACCCTGGTCTGTCCGCCGGGGGTGTGCAGCACCAGCCGGTCCAGGCCCGCCACGGCCTCGTGCGCGGTGAGCACCCAGCCCTGCGGGTCGGCGGCGAACCCCAAGCCGTGCAGCCGCCCGTCGAGGTCGCGGATCCGCAGCAGGTACCGCCCCGGATCGCCCTCCGCACACGCCGGCATGGAGCCCCCTCACCCGTCGAGCGGGCCCGTTGCCCGCTCGCCGCCCGGAGCCTGCCCCCCGCGGGGGCGCCCCGACCGCGCCCGCGCCGTTCACCACGGCGGTTCACCTCGCGCGCTCCCCCGTGCGGGTGAAGGACCCCGTTCGGGTGAAGGACCCCGCCGGGGGACCCCCGGACGGGAACGCGCGACCCCCGCCGGGAGGGCTCCCGACGGGGGTCGCGGTACGACGGAGGGCCGCCTCAGCCGACGAACACCGCGACCGGCTTCGCCTGGCCGCCCTTCTCCTCGACCAGCGCGAGGAAGCGCCCGTCCGGCCCGAACACCGCGATCGGCCCGTCCACGCCCAGCCCGGGCGCCTTCAGCCGGGAGCCGTGCGACAGCTTCTCCGCGGAGGCCTCGTCCAGGTCCCAGCGCGGGAACGCGGCCGCCGCCGCCTCCCCGATCGGCAGCACCTCCAGCCCGCTCGCGGACTCGCCGGTGACCGAGTCCTCCAGCTGCTCCAGGGTGCGCGCCGACTCGACCCCGTACGGCCCGACCTTGGTGCGGCGCAGCGCCGTCAGGTGCCCGCCGACGCCCAGCCCGGCGCCCAGGTCGCGGGCCAGCGCCCGGATGTAGGTGCCGGAGGAGCACTCCACGGTCACGTCCAGGTCGATCACCGGGGTGCCGTCCTCGGCGACCGCCGCGCGCTGCTCGTGCACGGTGAAGGAGTGGATGGTGGTGGGCCGGGCGGCGAGCTCGAAGTCCTCGCCCTCGCGCACCCGCGCGTACGAGCGCTTGCCGTCGATCTTGATCGCGCTGACCTTGGACGGCACCTGCATGATCTCGCCGGTGAGCGCCGCGATCCCGGCGTCGATCGCCTCCCGGGTGACGCCGTCCGCCGGGACCGAGGCGGTGACCTCGCCCTCGCGGTCGTCGGTGACGGTGGTCTGGCCGAGCCGGACGGTCGCCTCGTAGGTCTTGGCGGTCAGCATCAGGTGGCCGAGCAGCCGGGTGGCCCGCTCGACGCCGATCACCAGCACGCCGGTGGCCATCGGGTCCAGCGTGCCGGCGTGCCCGACCTTCCTGGTCCCGGCCAGCCACCGCAGCTTGGCGACGACCCCGTGGGAGGTGATGCCCTCGGGCTTGTCGACGATCACCAGGCCGTCCGGGCCGGTGCCTTTGCGCTTCATCGGGTTCTTTCTCTGGAACGTGCGGAAGTTGCTCTACGGGAAGGTCAGTGGAGGGGCCGCAGCGCGCCCCGGAACCGCTCGACCACCGCGGCGACGTCCTCCCGGGCGGAGAAGCCGGCCGCGAAGACGTGCCCGCCGCCGCCCAGTTCACCACAGGCCGCGGCGACGTCCACCGCGCCCTTGGAGCGGGAGGAGCCGCGCAGCGTGCCGTCCGGGTCCTGCTTGAGCACCAGGGCCACCTCGGCCTCGGCGGGCCGGCGCAGGATGTCGATCAGCCCCTCGATCTCCTCGACGGTGACGCTGAACAGCGCCAGGTCCTGGTAGGGCACCCAGGTCCACACCAGGCCCAGCCCGTCCGCCGCCTCCGGCTCGTAGACGGCCCGGTCCAGGGCGGCCGCGAGCACCTTGAGGTAGCCGAAGGAGGAGGTGTCCCACAGCTGCCGGGAGATCAGGTCGTGCCGGATGCCGGTGGCCAGCAGCCGCCCGGCGAGTTCGTGGGTCGCGGGCGTGGTCGCCCGGTACTTGAAGGAGCCGGTGTCGGTGGCGACCCCGGTGTACAGGCAGGTGGCCAGCTCCTGGTCGAGCTCGACGCCGAGCCGGCGCAGCAGTTCGTCCACCAGGACGGCGGTGGCCGGCGCGGTCGGGTCGATCAGCTGGTGGGTGCCGAAGCCCGGGTTGGAGGCGTGGTGGTCGAACACCACCAGGACGGGCGCGGCGAACGCCTTGTCGTGCAGCAGCCCCAGCCGGCTCTGCGCGGCGACGT
Source organism: Kitasatospora sp. NPDC029367 (assembly GCF_055569135.1). Lineage (NCBI taxonomy): Bacteria > Bacillati > Actinomycetota > Actinomycetes > Kitasatosporales > Streptomycetaceae > Kitasatospora > Kitasatospora sp. NPDC029367. Next base: position 27,490 of record NZ_JBVHYH010000078.1, on the reverse strand, counting down.
CGAAGCAGAGCACCAGCTCGGGCACGTCCGGCACCTCGGAGGCCGGCACGATCAGCTCCTGGCCGGGCAGGAAGGCCAGCGACTCGGGCACGATCTGCGGGTCGTCGCCGAAGGAGACCCGCACCTGCTTGCCGAGCGCGCGCAGCGCCAGGGCCGCCGCCAGCGAGGAGCCCAGCGCGTCGCCGTCCGGGCAGATGTGGCAGATCAGGTCGATCGAGCGGGCCCGTCCGATCTCGGCCACCACCTGCTGCCAGATCAGCTCGAAGCCGCTCTCCTCGGCGCGCGGGCCGGGGAGCGCCGCGAGGGCACCCTCCACCGTGCTGGTGGAGGACGCCCCCGTGGTCGATCCGGCTCGCGAGGCGGCCTGCGCCGACTCACCCGCCATGTCTACTCGTCCTCGTCGTCACGCTCGGACGCCGGGACCTTGTACGGGTCCGCGTCACCGGCGTAGGTCGCGCCCGCGGCGGTGGTGCGCACCGCCGCGTCGATGGCCTTGGCCCGGTCGAGCAGGTCGTCGATGTTCCGGGCGTTGTCCGGCAGCGCGTCCGCGACGAAGGTCAGCGTCGGGGTGAAGCGCACCCCGATCTTGCCGACCTCGGAGCGGATCACGCCCTTGGCGCTCTCCAGCGCGGCCGCGGTGGCCTCGCGGTCGGTGTCGTCACCGAAGACGGTGTAGAAGACGGTGGCCTCGCGCAGGTCGCCGGTCACCCGGGTGTCGGTGATGGTCACGAACCCCAGTCGCGGGTCCTTGATCCGCCGCTCCAGGGTCTGGGCGACGACCACCTGGATGCGGTCGGCGAGCTTGCGCGCCCTAGCGGTGTCGGTCACGTTGCCTCCTCGTGCAATGGGCCCGGTACCCGGGAGAGCTGCGCACCCGTCTGGGCCCACGCCCCAAAGTACCGGCCCGCGCCCGGCCTTGCGGGCGCTCTCGGTCCTGATCCGTGTGAGAACGGCGACTTCCGTCGGCCGGCTCCACGGTCCTCATTCGTCGTCGTCGTTGTGGTAGCGCCTCCTCGCGGAGAGGAGCTGCACCTCGGGGCGGCCGGCGACCAACCGCTCACAGCTGTCCAGGACCTCGGTGACGTACCCGGCTTCGCCGGCGACCACCGCGAGGCCGATCTCGGCCCGGCGGTGCAGGTCCTGGTTCCCGGTCTCGGCAGCGCACACGCTGTACTTGCGCTGCAGTTCGGCCACGATCGGCCGCACGATCGAACGCTTCTCCTTGAGCGAGTGGACGTCGCCCAGCAGCAGGTCGAAGGTGAGTGTTCCCACGAACATGTATGACAGGTCTCGCCGACCTGGAAGGCCTCGGGGTGTCGGCGCGGAACCGGCCGACACCCCAGGACCCTACACAGCGAGACCGGGGCCGGTCGACGGAAATACCACCCGTCGACCGGCCCCGGTTGACACCGACTAGGCGCGCGGCTTCTCGCGCATCTCGTAGGTCTCGATGATGTCCTCGACCTTGATGTCGTTGAACGACCCCAGGGTGACACCGGCCTCGAAGCCCTCGCGGACCTCGGTCGCGTCGTCCTTGAAGCGGCGCAGACCCTCGATGGTGAGGCTCTCCGCCACGACCTTGCCGTCGCGCAGCAGGCGGGCCTTGGCGTTGCGGCGGATGATGCCGTCGCGGACCAGGACACCGGCGATGTTGCCGAACTTGGAGGAGCGGAAGACCTCGCGGATCTCCGCGGCGCCGAGGCGCACCTCCTCGTACTCCGGCTTGAGCATGCCCTTGAGGGCGTTCTCGATCTCCTCGATCGCCTGGTAGATGACCGAGTAGTACCGGACGTCCACGCCTTCCTTGTCGGCCGCGGCGCGCGCACGGCCTTCGGCGCGCACGTTGAAGCCGATGATGATGGCGTCCGAGCCCATCGCCAGGTCGACGTCGGACTCGGTGATCGCACCGACGCCGCGGTGCAGCACCCGGAGCTCGACCTCCTCGCCCACGTCCAGCTTGACGAGGGCGTCCTCGAGGGCCTCGACCGAACCGGAGACGTCACCCTTGATGATGAGGTTGAGCTGCTCGATGGAGCCGGCGGCGATGGCCTTGTCCAGGTCCTCCAGGGACACCCGGACCCGACGCTGCGCGAAGGCGGCGTTGCGGTCGCGGGCCGAGCGCTTCTCGGCGATCTGGCGGGCGGTGCGGTCCTCGTCGACGACGATGAAGCTGTCGCCGGCGCGGGGCACCGAGGTCAGACCGAGCAGCAGCACCGGGCGGGACGGGCCGGCCTCGGCGAGGCTGTTGCCGTTCTCGTCCAGCATGGCGCGGACGCGGCCGTAGGCGTCGCCCACGACGATCGAGTCACCGACGCGGAGGGTACCGCGCTGGACCAGGACGGTCGCCATGGCGCCGCGGCCCTTGTCCAGGTGGGCTTCGATCGCAATACCCTGCGCGTCCTGGTGCGGGTTGGCCCGCAGGTCGAGCGAGGCGTCCGCGGTCAGGACCACGGCCTCCAGCAGCTGGTCGATGTTCAGACCCTGGCGCGCGGAGATGTCGACGAACATGGTGTCGCCGCCGTACTCCTCGGCCACCAGGCCGAACTCGGTCAGCTGGCCGCGGACCTTGGTCGGGTCGGCGCCCTCGACGTCGATCTTGTTGACGGCGACCACGATCGGCACACCGGCGGCCTTGGCGTGGTTGAGCGCCTCGACCGTCTGCGGCATGACACCGTCGTTGGCCGCGACCACCAGGATCGCGATGTCGGTGGACTTGGCACCACGGGCACGCATGGCGGAGAACGCCTCGTGACCCGGGGTGTCGAGGAAGGTGATCGGGCGCTCTTCGCCGTTCACCATCGTCGCCACCTGGTAGGCACCGATGTGCTGGGTGATGCCACCGGCCTCGCCGGCCACCACGTTGGACTTGCGGATCGCGTCCAGCAGTCGGGTCTTACCGTGGTCGACGTGACCCATGACGGTGACGACCGGCGGGCGCGGGGCCAGCTGGTCCTCGTCGCCCTCGTTGGCACCGAAGTCGATGTCGAACGACTCCAGCAGCTCGCGGTCCTCGTCGTCCCGGCTGACGATCTCCAGCTGGAAGCCCATCTCGTCCGCCAGCAGCTGCAGCGTGGCGTCGGAGACCGACTGGGTCGCGGTGACCATCTCACCGAGGTTGAACATGACGGAGACGAGCGCGGCCGGGTTGGCGTTGATCTTCTCCGCGAAGTCCATCAGCGAGGCGCCGCTCGACAGGCGAACGGTCTGGCCGTTGCCGCGAGGCAGCATCACACCGCCGACGGACGGGGCCTGCATGGCCTCGTACTCCTGGCGCTTCGCCCGCTTCGACTTGCGACCGCGAGCCGGGCGACCGCCCGGGCCACGACCGAAGGCACCCTGCGTGCCACCACGGGCACCCGGGCCACCGGGACGACCGCCGAAGCCGCCGGGACGGGGGCCGAAGCCACCGCCACCACCGGGGGCGCCGCCACCCGGACGCGGACCGCCGAAGCCGCCGCCACCGGCCGGACGCGAGCCCGGACCGGCCGGACGACCCTGGAAGCCCGGACGGGCGCCGCCGCCACCGGGACCGGCCGGACGGCCGCCGGGGCCACCCGGACCACGGCCACCCGGGCCCGGACGCGGGCCGGCCGGACGCTGCGGCATCATGCCGGGGTTCGGACGCGGCATGCCCGACGGGCTCGGGGCGCCGGGGCGCGGACCGGCCGGACGCGGCATGCCGTCGGGACGGGGGGCACCACCGGGACGCGGGGCACCGGCACCCGGCGCACCACCCGGACGCGGACGGTCGCCACCGGGACGCGGGGCGCCACGGTCAGCACCGGGAGCACCACCCGGACGCGGACGGTCGCCACCCGGACGGGGAGCGCCACCGGCACCCGGCGCACCGGCCGGACGCGGACGGTCGCCACCGGGACGCGGACGGTCGCCGCCCTGCGCACCCGGAGCACCCGGACGGGCACCCGGCGCGCCCGGACGGCGGTCGCCGGGGCGGGCCATGCCGGTCGCACTGCCCGAGGTGAACGGGTTGTTGCCCGGACGCGGGCCGGCCGGACGCGGGCCCGGACGGGCGCCGCCGGAGGCCTGGCCGCTCGGGCGCGGGGCCTGGGAGGCCGGACGCGGGGCGTCGGCACCGGCCGGAGCCGGCGAGGAGAACTCGGCCGCGGGAGCGGCCGGAGCCGCCGGGGTCGCGGGACGCGCCGCCGGGCGCGGGCCCGGGGTCGGCGCACCCGGACGGGCGGCGGCGGGAGCGGCCGGAGCCGCGGGGGCGGCCGGGGCGGCGGGAGCCGCGGCGGCCGGGGTCGGACGGGGACCCGGGGTCGCGGCAGGCCGCGGACCCGGGGCCGGGGCACCCGGCTTGGGTGCACCCGCGGCGCCTGCCGCGGGCTGGGGCGCCGCGGGCTTCCGCGGGCCAGGCTTGGCAGCGCCACCAGTGGGGGCCACACCAAGCGCGTCAGTCAACTTGCGCACGACCGGCGCCTCGATCGTCGAGGACGCCGAACGGACGAACTCACCGAGCTCGGTGAGCTTGGCCATGACGGCCTTGCTCTCCAAGCCAAGCTCCTTGGCGAGTTCATAAACCCGGACCTTAGCCACTTCACTCCTGTCTTGAGTCCGGGGGTCTCGTCCGCCGGACTGTCGCTACTTCATGGGCGTACCCATCGCGTACTCATCGCGTACTCATCGAGTGCTCATCGCAATCTCGACCTACTTCCACATCGCGAGGTACCTGACTGGTGGCACGGCGCGCGGCTGCCCGAGCGCTGTGCTTGTTGCGGTGGTTCTCCGCCGCGGTGAGCGACGGCCGTCACGGGAGGCGGCCCGCCTAGGAGGCTCCGCCCGCCCGCTCCTCGATGAACCCGCGGAGCCGCTCCGTGTCGAGCGATCCCTGGAGCCGGAAGGCCCGGGGGAACGCCCGACGGCGGACCGCGAGGTCGAGGCAGGCCGGGTCGAGGTGCAGGTGAGCGCCCCGGCCCGGCAGTGCGCCACGGGGATCAGGGACGCAGACGCCCTCGACCGCCGTGACACGCAACAGCTGGTGCTTGGCCGCTCGCTTGCGGCAGCCCACGCAGGTGCGTTCCGGGCGTGCTCGGACATGCGTCCGGCCAGACGAAGGCAAGTCTACCCCTCCGAAGGGACATGGCGCCGCCCCGAAGATCCAGGAGGACCGACGGGGACGACAGGAACAACACTCACGACCGGGCTTCGGCTTCCTCGGCCTGGCCCTCGGTGTCCGGCCGGATGTCGATCCGCCAGCCCGTGAGACGGGCGGCCAGACGGGCGTTCTGCCCCTCCTTGCCGATCGCCAGGGACAGCTGGTAGTCCGGCACGATCACCCGCGCGGAACGCTGGGCGGCGTCCACGATCTCCACGCTGGTCACCCGCGCGGGGGACAGCGCGGCGGCGACCATCTCACGCGGGTCCTCGGACCAGTCCACGATGTCGATCTTCTCGCCGTGCAGCTCGCCCATCACGGCGCGCACCCGGGAGCCCATCGGACCGATGCAGGCGCCCTTGGCGTTCAGCCCGGCCCGGCGCGACCAGACCGCGATCTTGGTGCGGTGGCCGGCCTCACGGGCGATCGCGGCGATCTCCACGCTGCCGTCCGCGATCTCCGGGACCTCCAGCGCGAACAGCTTCTTCACCAGGCTGGGGTGGGTGCGCGACAGCGTCACCGACGGCCCGCGGACACCGCGGCGCACCGCGACGACGTAGCACTTGAGCCGGGTGCCGTGCCGGTAGTCCTCGCCCGGGACCTGCTCCTGCGGCGGCAGGATGGCCTCCAGCTTGCCGATGTCGACCAGCACGTTCTTCGGGTCGTTGCCCTGCTGGACGACACCGGTGACGATGTCGCCCTCCTTGCCCGCGTACTCGCCGAAGGTCTGGTCGTCGGCGGCGTCGCGCAGGCGCTGCATCATCACCTGGATGCCGATGCTGGACGCGATCCGGCCGAAGCCGTTCGGGGTGTCGTCGAACTCCTTCGGCTCGACACCCTCCTCCAGCTCCGCCGGGTCCTCCATGGCCCACACGGTGACGTGGCCGCTCTTGCGGTCCAGGTGCACCCGGGCGCGACGGCGCGAGCCCTCGGTGCGGTGGTACGCGGTGAGGAGGGCGGACTCGATGGACTCGACCAGCAGGTCGAAGGGGATGTTCTTCTCGTTGACCAGCGTGCGCAGGGCACTCATGTCGATGTCCACGGCTACGCCTCCTCGTCTTTCGTCACGTTCATGATGGTCGTACGGCAGCCGGATCACTCGGCGCCGTCGTCCCCCTCGTCGAAGTCGGCGGCCTCGTCCAGGAGCTGCTCGTCGTCCTTGCGGTTGAACTCGACCTGGACCCGGGCCCGCGCCACCTCGACGTACTCCAGACGGCGCTCCTTGGGACGGCCGCGCCCCTTCACCGGCTGCACCTCGACCAGCGCGCCGTCCTCGTCCGCCTCCAGCACCCGGGCGACCAGCTCCCCGCCGTCGACCAGGTGGATCTTGGCGAGCCGCCCCTCCGCGCGCTGCCAGTGCCGCGGCAGTTCGAGCGGGCGCTCCGCACCCGGCGAACCGACCTCCAGCAGGTAGGGCTCGTCCCCCATGACGTCCGAGGCGTCCAGGGCCTCGCCGACCACCCGGCTGAACTCGGCGATGGCGTCCATGTCCACGCCGCCGTCGGTGTCGACGTCGATCTGCACCTGTCGGCGGCTGCCCGCCTTGGTGACCTTGACGTCCTCCAGGTCCAGTCCGGCCTGGGCGGCCAGCGGCTCCAGCAACGCGCGCAGCCGGTCGGTGTGGGTGGTGCTCATCCGGGTGGACTCCTCGGCCGCGTCTGCTGTTGTCAGAGGTCGCCCCGTGCCCTCCGCGCCCCACGGGGCGCACACCGGGTCACGGCAGCTCGGCCCAAAGCCTAGCCGGTGAAGCCGCGAACCACCGATTCCGGACCTCCCCCGACCGGTCGCACGCCACCCACTGCGAGCAAGCTCACACCACCCCGCCCATCGCACCGAACCCCCGCAATCATGGGGGTTCTGCGAAGATTCAGCCCAACGAGGGCAGGCGGGGAGGCCGTCCTCCCGTACCCGCTCCGGAGTGACCCCGATGCAGCCGCCCAGCCGACGGACCTTCCTGGCCCTCGGACTGATCACCCTGACCGCCGCCTGCACCACCGAGGGAGCCACACCCCCCACCCCCGACAACTCCGGCCCGGACCCCGACCACCCCGTCCGCCTACGCGCCGTCGCCGCCACCGACACCCTGCTGGCCGCCTACGAGACCCTCCTCACCACCCCCGGCGACCGCACCCCCCTGCTACAGACCCTGCGCGCCGAAACCGCCCAACACCGCGCCGCCCTCGCCCAAGGCCTGCCGCCCACCTCCATACCCCCCAGCACCACCACCAGCAGCAGCACCACCACCCCACCCACCCCTCCCACCCTGGCCACCCTGGAACACCAAACCGCCCAATCCCACCTCGCCGACCTCACCACCGCCCGCCCACCCCTCGCCCGCCTGCTCGCCTCGGTGTCCGCCGCCAACGCCCTGCACGCCACAGCCCTCGGCGCCCCCACCGACCAGCCCACCCCGAGCAGCACCCCCACCCCCACCCCGAGCAACACCCCCACCCTCGAAACAGCGCTCCCCGCCCTCCAGAAGGCCCTGAGCGCCGAACACGCCGCCGTCTACGGCTACGGCATCGTCGGCGCCCACCTCCCCGACGACCAGCAACGCACCGACGCCCGCACCGCCTACGCCGCCCACCAGTCCCAGCGCGACGCCTGGCAACGCCTCATCACCACCCTCGGCGCCACCCCCACCCCCGCCGCCGCCGGCTACCGCCTCCCCTTCCCCGTCACCGACCCCACCACCGCCACCCACCTCGCCGCCCACCTGGAAACCAGTCTCACCACCGTCTACGCCGACCTGGTCGCCGACCTCCCCACCCCCCACCGCCCCACCGCAGCCACCGCCCTCCGCGACTGCACCCTCCGCGCCCACCGCTGGGGCGCCCCCGACACCCCCTTCCCCGGCATCCCCACCCCCCTCCCCACCCCCACCCAAACCTGACCCACACCCCGCACCAACCCACCCACCCCCACCACCCCCCTCCCCCTCACTCACCCCAGGCGAGAGGGACGCGCTGCGGGAGGGGGCGGTGGAGGGGGTGGGTGCGGAGAGGGGCGTGACGGGTGATTTTCAGACCGCCAACGGCGCCCAGCCATGTGCCCACAGAGTCGGCGGTCCGAAAATCACCCAGCCCCCGGAGCGCCCACCCCCGGAACCGCCCCCGGACCCACCCACCCTCCCGAAAGCCCACACCCCCACCCCAGCCCCGCGCAGCGGCCCCCACATGCCCCGACAATGGACCCATGCCCGGACCCGCCCCAAAGCTCACCGCCCCCACCTGGCTGACGACCACCGTCACCGCCACCCACGGCGAGCCCGGCCGCCAGTGGCTCGCCGCTCTGCCGACCGCGGTCACCACCCACCTGGCCCGCTGGAACCTCACCCTCGAACGCACCCTGGACCCCGGCGGCAGCCTCAGCCTGATCGCGTACGTCCACCGCGACGACCTCTCCCCCGCCGTCCTCAAGGCCGGACTGGTCACCCCCGAGACCGCCCATGAGCACACCGCGCTCACCCACTGGGCCGGCCGCGGCGCCGTACTGCTGCTCGACGCCGACCCGGCCGCGGGAGTCCTCCTCCTGGAGCGCCTGCACGGCGACATCCCGCTGCGCTCCCTCGCCGAGGCCAAGGCAATGCTGGAGGCCACCAGCCTGCTGCACCGCCTCTGGGTCGAGCCGCCCGCCGGCACCGAGCCGCCCGCCGGCACCGAACTGCCCACCGCCACCGCGCTACCCACCCTCGCCGACCGGGTCGCCGACACCGCCGCCCGCCTCGCAGAGCACCGCACCCACCCCGCCGCGGCCGCCGCCCAGCCCCTCATCGACGAGGCCCTCGCCACCGGCCGGGCCCTGACCGCCTCCGCCGACGAGAACCTCCTGCTGCACGGCGACTTCCACCACGGCAATGTGCTCGCCGCCGACCGCGCCCCCTGGCTGGCCATCGACCCCCGCCCGCTGACCGGCGAGCGCGCCTACGACCTGGCCCGGCTCGCCCTGGACCGCGCGGACACCCTGATCGGCTCCCCCGGCGCCCCGGCCGCGGTCCGCCGCAGGCTCCAGCAACTCGCAGACGCCCTCGACGTCGACCGGGACCGCCTGCGCGGCTGGACCCTGTTCCGCGCCGTCGACCTGGCCCTTCGCGCACTGGCCACAGGCCGCCTCGAGGACGCCGAACTCCACCTGGAGTTCGCCGGCCACCTCTCCGACTAGACCGGCCGTTCCTCCACCGGCCCGCCCCCCGGCCGCAGCGGCCGCCGCAACGGCAGCCGCGCCCCCATCACCGCGTACAGCCGGTCCGTCGCCGGAAACCGCACCGCCCGGGCCAGGTCCTGGTAGCCCAGCGCCCGGTAGAGCCGCCGGGCCGGTGTCTCCGCGTCGATCGCCGACAGGATGCTGCGATCCAGGCCCGAGCCCTCGCACAGCAGCCGGATCAGCCGCGAGCCCACGCCCTGACCCTGGAACTCCGGCAGCACGTGCAGTTCGGTGACCGCGAACACGCCGTCCAGCCAGTCCCCGTAGCCCCGGGCGGTCAGGTACGGCTCGATGACGGTGCTCCACCAGTGGTCCCGCTGGTTCGGCATCCCGTACCCGAACCCGACCAGTCGGCCGCCGCTCATCGCCCCGAAGGCGATCACCCCGGGCTGCCGGGCGTGCCGACCGACGATGTGCAGCCGGACCGCGACCTCCTCGGGCGTCAGCCCGAACGCCACCGCCTGGACGTCCAGCGCCTGCGGCGCCCAAGCCGCGAGGTCGATGGCCTCGATCGTCACCCCGGTCAGCTGATCCATGCTCCGGACGTTACTACCAGCGGCCCTGTGGCGCGGCCGAAGATCCGAACCCAACAACCGGCGAAACACCGGCGAACCGCGCCCCAACACCGCCCCGCTCCCGGGCACTCGGCTGGACACTCGCCCCGGCACCTGCCCCGGCACCCGCCCGGGCCCCCGGCCCGGATCGCTCAGGGCGAGGTCAGAACAGGACGCTCATGAACGCCCCGACCTCCCGGAACCCGACCCGTCGATACGCGGCCCGCGCCCGCAGGTTGAAGTCGTTGACGTACAGCGAGACCACCGGCGCCACCTCGCGCAGCGCGACGTCCAGCACGGCCGCCATCCCGGTCTCGGACAGCCCCTGGCCACGGTGCTCGGGTGCCACCCAGACGCCCTGGATCTGGCAGGCGCCCTGGGTCACGGCTCCGATCTCCGCCTTGAACACCACCCGGCCGTCCTCGGCGAAGCGCGCGAACGACCGCCCGGTGGTGACGAGTTCGGCCACCCGGGCCTGGTAGAGCAGCCCGCCGTCGCCGGCCAGCGGCGACACCCCCACCTCCTCGGTGAACATCGCCACGCAGGCGGGCATCAGCGCCTCCACCTCGTTGCGCCGCACCCGCCGCACCAGCGGGTCGGGCGCGATCTCCGCGGACGGCGAGGAGGTCGCCAACAGCGGCTGGTGGCCCCGGACTTCGCGCGCGGGGCCCCAACTCCGTTCCAGCAGCGCCCAGAAGGCGGCGGTCGCCCCGGCCGGGCCGACGATCGAGGAGCAGCGCCGGCCCTGCCGCCGGGCCCGCTCCGCGAAGGCGGCGACGGCCTGCGGCCCGGCGTTGACCAGGACGAGGTTCGCCCCGGCGTAGCAGAGGGCGTCGAGCACGCCGTCCGCGCCGTACCAGCCCCACATCTCCCCGCCGAGCCGCCACGGGTCCAGCCCGACGGCCTCGACCCGGGTCGCGACGAAGGCGTTGGCGACCGGGTCGCGGTGGAGGATCTCCAGGGCGTCCGCCAGGTCGGGCGGTTCCAGCACGCGGGTGGTGGCCAGCGCCCGGGCGGCCTGGAAGGAGCTGGGGAGCATCACACCTCGATCGATCATCGAGACAGCACCTCACTGAGACGACTCTGGCCGCACCCTACTCCGTGGCCCCACCCGGCTACGGCCGCGGGGCCGTCCGCGAACGGACGGCCCCGCTTCCGGAAAACTACGCTGCACCCGCATTCGAACCGCTCAGCGGTCACTCCCCGACGACGCGACCACCCGACGGCCACCCCGCGCCCACGTGACCGCTCAGCGGTCACTCCGCGGCGACGCGACCGCCCGACGGCCACCCCGCGCCCACGTGACCGCTCAGCGGTCACTCCGCGGCGACGACGGTCGGCGAACCGGCCTCGACGCCCTCCTCCTGCATCTGCTCGGCGAGCTTGAGCGCCTCCTCGATCAGGGTCTCGACGATCTTCGACTCGGGAACGGTCTTGATCACCTGGCCCTTGACGAAGATCTGGCCCTTGCCGTTGCCGGAGGCGACCCCGAGGTCGGCCTCACGGGCCTCGCCGGGCCCGTTCACGACGCAGCCCATGACGGCGACCCGCAGCGGCACCTCCATGCCCTCCAGCCCGGCGGTGACCTCCTCCGCGAGCTTGTAGACGTCGACCTGGGCGCGGCCGCAGGACGGGCAGGAGACGATCTCCAGCCCGCGCTGGCGCAGCCCGAGCGACTCCAGGATCTGGTTGCCGACCTTGATCTCCTCGGCCGGCGGGGCCGACAGCGAGACCCGGATGGTGTCGCCGATGCCCTCGGCGAGCAGCGCGCCGAAGGCGACCGCGGACTTGATGGTGCCCTGGAAGGCCGGACCGGCCTCGGTGACGCCCAGGTGCAGCGGGTAGTCGCAGGCGGCGGCGAGCTGACGGTAGGCCTGGATCATCACGACCGGGTCGTTGTGCTTGACCGAGATCTTGATGTCGCGGAAGTCGTGCTCCTCGAACAGCGAGCACTCCCAGAGCGCGGACTCGACCAGCGCCTCCGGGGTGGCCTTGCCGTACTTCTCCAGCAGCCGCTTGTCGAGCGAGCCGGCGTTGACGCCGATCCGGATCGGCACCCCGGCGTCCTTGGCGGCCTTGGCGATCTCGCCGACCTTGTCGTCGAAGGCCTTGATGTTGCCCGGGTTGACGCGCACCGCCGCGCAGCCGGCGTCGATCGCCGCGAAGACGTACTTGGGCTGGAAGTGGATGTCCGCGATGACCGGGATCTGCGACTTCTTCGCGATGATCGGCAGCGCGTCGGCGTCGTCCTGGGAGGGGACGGCGACCCGGACGATCTGGCAGCCGGACGCGGTGAGCTCGGCGATCTGCTGCAGCGTGGCGTTGATGTCCGAGGTGACGGTGGTGGTCATCGACTGGACCGAGACGGGGGCGTCGCCGCCGACCGGCACGTTGCCGACCATGATCTGCCGGGAGTAGCGGCGCTTGGCGAGCGGCTTGAGCGGCAGGGACGGAATACCGAGCGAGATCGCGGTCATGTGCGCAGGGTTCCCCGGGGTTGAGGTGTGGTCGACCGCCCGGCCGTTGGGACGGCCGAGGCCGGGCGCGCGGACGATCGCGCACCCGGCCTCCACGGTACGGCACGGTCAGGGGGCCCAGCACACCCGCCGTACCCGAACGCCCTAGCCGATCTTCACCGGGTTCACCAGGTCGGCCACCATCACCAGCAGGGTGAAACCGATGAAGATGCTGGCCACGACGTAGGCGACCGGCATCAGCTTGGCGACGTCGAACGGGCCCGGATCGGGCCGCCGGAACAGCTGTGCGAACCGGCGGCGGACCGACTCCCAGACCGCGCCCGCGATGTGGCCGCCGTCCAGCGGCAGCAGCGGCAGCATGTTGAACAGGAAGAGCGACAGGTTGATGCCGGCCAGCAGGTTCACGAAGATCGCGATCCGCTGGGTGGCCGACTCGTGCAGGGAGAACACCTCGCCGCTGACCCGGGCGGCGCCGACCATGCCGATCGGCGAGTCCGGGTCGCGCGGGGCGTCGCCGACGACGGCGTTCCACAGCCCGGGGATCTTGCCGGGCAGGGCGGCCAGCGACCTCACCCCGTTCTCGGCCATGTCGTACATCCGGTTGACCGACTGCCCGAGGCCGAGCTGGACCGTTTCGCTCTTCGGGGTGAACCCGAGGAACCCGGCCTGGACGGTCTGGCCCTTCACCGGCACGCCGTTGCCGTCGTACTTCTGCACGTCGTTGACGGCGATGGTGGGCGTGAAGGTGAGCTGCCGCCCGCCGCGCTCCACGACGATCGACACCTGCTTGCCCGCCGACTTCCGGATGTCCGCCTGGAGCTGGTCGTAGTCGCGGATCCGGTCGCCGTCGAAGGAGAGCACCTTGTCCCCCTGGCGCAGGCCCACCTCGTTGGCCGGGGTCTTGGGCGCGTCGGCGGGGCAGGTGTCGGTGGGCTGACCGGCCTTGACCACGCACTGGGCGACCGAGCCGATGGTCGGCACCGCCATGGTGACGCCGAAGCCCATCATGACCGTCAGGAACAGCCCGAACGCCAGGACCAGGTTCATGAACGGCCCGGCGAACATGACGATGACCCGCTTCCAGGGCTTGCGGGTGTAGAACAGCCGGCTCTCGTCGCCCTCCTGGAGCTCCTCGTAGGACGCCTCACGGGCGTCCTCGATCATGGACCGCCAGGGCGAGCTGCTGCGCTTGGTGATCCGGCCGTCCTCGCCCGGCGGGAACATCCCGATCATCCGGATGTACCCGCCGAAGGGGATCGCCTTGATCCCGTACTCGGTCTCGCCCTTCCGGCGCGACCAGATGGTCGGGCCGAAGCCGACCATGTACTGGGGCACCCGGATGCCGAAGAGCTTGGCCGTGGAGAGGTGGCCGAGCTCGTGCCAGGCGATCGAGACGAGCAATCCGACCACGAAGACCAGGATGCCGACCACCGTCAAAACCGTTGCCACCGCTGGTCCTCCGTCATGCCGCTCCGCTCATCGTCTGGTCGTACCGCGATCCGTGCCGTGCCGCGGGCCCGGCCGTGCCGGGCACCGCCGCCGGAGTGGGGCCCGTCAGCCCGCCGCCAGCTCGCGGGCCCGGGCACGTGCCCAGTCCTCCGCGTGCAGGACGTCCTCGACGGTCAGGGAAGTTCCCGCCGCCGGGGTCCCGTGCTCGGCCACGACCTTGGCAACAGTGTCCACGATCCCGGTGAAGGCGAGGCGGCCCTTCAGGAAGGCCTCCACGCACTCCTCGTTCGCCGCATTGAACACCGCCGGCGCCGTTCCGCCCAGGGTGCCCACCTCACGGGCCAGCTCGACGGCCGGGAAGGCCTCGTCGTCCAGCGGGAAGAACTCCCAGGTCGCGGCCTTGGTCCAGTCACAGGCGGGCGCCGCGTCCGGCACCCGGTCCGGCCAGCCCAGGCCCAGCGCGATCGGCATCCGCATGTCCGGCGGGCTCGCCTGCGCCAGCGTCGAACCGTCGGTGAACTCCACCATCGAGTGCACCACCGACTGCGGATGGACCACGACCTCGATCCGGTCGAACGGCACGTCGTACAGCAGGTGCGCCTCGATCACCTCCAGGCCCTTGTTCACCAGGGTGGCCGAGTTGATCGTGACGACCGGGCCCATCGCCCAGGTCGGGTGCGCCAGCGCCTCCTGCGGGGTCACCCCGGCCAACTGCTCCCTGGTCCGGGTGCGGAACGGGCCGCCGCTCGCCGTCACGACCAGCTTGCGGACCTCGGCCCGGGTGCCGCCCGCCAGCGCCTGGAACAGCGCCGCGTGCTCGGAGTCCACCGGCACGATCTGGCCCGGCTTCGCCACCGCCTTCACCAGCGGACCGCCGACGATCAGCGACTCCTTGTTGGCCAGCACCAGCACCCGGCCCGCCCGCAGCGCGGCCAGCGTCGGCCGCAGGCCGATCGAACCGGTGATGCCGTTCAGCACCGAGTGGCACTCCAGCGCGGCCAGCTCGGTCGCCGCGTCCGGACCCACCAGCACGGCCGGCAGCGGACGGCCCGCCGCCTTCGCCGCCAGCGCCTCGCGCAGCGCCGGCTCCGCCGCCGGATCGGCCACCGCCACGGTGTGCACGCCCAGCCGCAGCGCCTGCTCGGCCAGCAGCTCCACCCGGCCGCCGGCCGCCGACAGCGCGACCACCCGGAACCGCTCCGGGTTGCGGAGCACGACGTCGATGGCCTGGGTGCCGATCGACCCGGTGGAACCGAGGATCACCAGCTCCCGGGGGCCGGAGGGGTCCGCCACGGTGGGCGTGAAACGCAGCTGCGGGTGGGCGAGCGAAGTCATGCGCCCATTGTGTCCTGTCCGAGACCTTTCCCAGGACGCCCCGGCACTCCCGGGCTACCGTCGGACCCATGCGTACCGTCATCGCCGGGGGCCACGGACAGATCGCGCTCGCGCTCGAACGGCTGCTCGCCGACCGCGGCGACCGCCCCGCCGGGATCATCCGCCGCCCCGAACAGGCGCCGGACCTCGTCGCGGCCGGCGCCGAGCCGCTGCTGCTCGACCTGGAGTCCGCCACCGCCCCGCAGCTCGCCGCCCTGCTCGCCGACACCGACGCGGTGGTCTTCGCCGCCGGCGCCGGCCCCGGCAGCGGCGCCGCCCGCAAGAACACCGTCGACCGCGACGCCGCCGTCCTGCTCGCCGACGCCGCCGAACTCGCCGGCGTCCGGCGCTACCTCATGGTCTCCTCGATGGGCGCCGACGCGGCCGCCCGCCACCCCGCCGACGAGGTCTTCGAGACCTACCTGCGGGCCAAGGGCGCCGCCGACGACGCCGTGCGCGCCCGCACCTCGCTGGACTGGACGGTGCTGCGCCCCGGGCGGCTCACCGACGGCCCCGGCACCGGCCTGGTCCGCCTCGCCCCCGCCGTCGGCCGCGGCGCCATCGACCGGGCCGATGTGGCCACCGTCCTGGCCGCCCTGCTGCACGAACCCGGCACCGCCGGGCAGACCCTGGAACTGGTCGCCGGGAACGCCACCGTCGCCGAGGCGGTCGCCGCCGCGGCCGGACACGGCGCCTGAACGCGGGGGGGGGGGGGGGGGGGGGGGGGGGGGGGGGGGGGGGGGGGGGGGGGGGGGGGGGGAGGGGGGGGGGGGGCGGGGGCACCCACCCTCTCGCCTCCCCCCCCCCCCCCCCCCCCCCCCCCCCCCCCACCCCCCCCCCCCCCCCCCCCCCCCCCCCCCCCCCCCCCCCCCCCCCCGGCGAGCGGTCCCTCAGAGGTCGAGGCCGGTCAGCACCATGACCTTCTCGACGGTGTAGTCCTCCATCGCGTACTTGACGCCCTCACGGCCGACACCGGAGTCCTTGACGCCGCCGTACGGCATCTGGTCGGCCCGGTAGGACGGCGCGTCGCCGATGATCACACCGCCGACCTCCAGCTCCCGGTGCGCCCGGAAGGCGGTCTGCAGGTCGTGGGTGAACACGCCCGCCTGCAGGCCGAACGGCGAGTCGTTGACCGCCGCGAAGGCCTCCTCGACGCCCTCCACCCGGTGCAGCGACAGCACCGGGCCGAACACCTCGGCCTTGGCCAGGATCGCGTCGGCGGGCAGCTCGGCCAGCACGGTCGGGGCGTAGGTCGCGCCCTCGCGGGTCCCGCCGGCGAGCAGCTTGGCACCCTTGGCGACCGCGTCGTCCACCCAGGACTCCACCCGCTTCGCGGCGTTCTCGTCGACCAGCGGGCCGACGTCCGTCGCATCGTCGTTCGGGTCACCGGTGACCTGCGCCGCGACCTTCGCCACGACCTTCTCCACCAGCGCGTCGTAGACCGACGCGTCGGCGATCACCCGCTGCACCGAGATGCAGGACTGGCCGCCCTGGTAGTTCGCGAACATCGCGATCCGGGTCGCCGCCCAGTCCAGGTCCGCCTCCGAGGACCAGTCCGCCAGCACCACGGCCGCGGCGTTGCCGCCCAGCTCCAGGGTGGTGTGCTTGCGCGGCACCGAGTCCATGATCTGGTAGCCGACCTTGTCCGAACCGGTGAAGGAGATCACCGGCACGCGCGGGTCCTGCACCAGGGCCGGCATCCGCTCGTTCGGCACCGGCAGGACCGACCAGGAGCCGGCCGGCAGGTCCGTCTCGGCCAGGATCTCGCCCAGCACCATCGCCGACAGCGGCGTCGCCGGGGCCGGCTTGAGGATGATCGGGGCGCCGACCGCGATCGCCGGGGCGACCTTGTGGGCGACCAGGTTCAGCGGGAAGTTGAACGGGGCGATCCCCAGCACCACACCGCGCGGGAAGCGGCGCACCACCGCGAAGCGGCCCACGCCGCCCGGGTCGGTGTCCAGCCGCATCGTCTCGCCGTTGGTGCGGCGCGCCTCCTCGGCGGCCCAGCGGAAGACCGACACCGCGCGGCCGACCTCGCCGCGGGCCCACTTGACCGGCTTGCCGTTCTCGGCCGTGATCAGCTGGGCGAGCTCCTCGGTGCGCTCCGCCAGCCGCTTGGCCACGTGGTCCAGGGCGGCGGCCCGCTGGTGCGCCGGGGTCGCGGCGAACACCGGCAGCGCGGCCACGGCGGCGTCCAGCGCCTCCTCGACCTGGGCCTCGGTCGGCACGCTGACCCGGCCGACCAGACGGCCGTCCCAGCTGTTGTGCACCTCGAAATCGGCGTCACCGCTCGCCCGGCGGCCGGCGAGCCAGAAATCGTACGTGGTGGTCACCGTGGTACCGGCCCTCTCCTCGTCGTCGTACGGCCCACGGGCGTGGGACCCGAACCCGAGGGTAGGTGCGCGGACCGGCCGACCGGATTGGCCGACTAGGAGCGTTCCGCCCCGGAGCCACTCCACCGCGTCCAGCCGGGGCCGCTACTCCTCACCCCCGCTACTCCTCGCCGGAGCGCAGCGCCAGCCACAGCTCCATCCGCACGTCCGTGTCGTCCAGCGAACGGCCCAGCAGCTCCTCCACCCGACGCATCCGGTAGCGCAGCGTGTGCCGGTGCACCCCCAGGTCCGCCGCGGCGGCGTCCCACTGCCCGTGCCGCGACAGCCACGCCCGCAGCGAGGCCACCAAGTCCCCGCGGGCCGTCCGGTCGTGCTCGCGCAGCGGCCGCAGCAGCCCCTCCGCGAACGCCGTCACCGCGTCCTCACCGAGCAGCGGCAGCAGCGACCCGGCGCCGACCTCCTCGTGGTCCACCGACCGGCGACCACCGCGCAGGGCCACCGCCAACGCCCGCTCCGCCTGCGCGTGCGCCGTCCCCGCCTCCTCCAACGCGGCCGGCGCCGAGACGCCCAGCGACAGGCCCTCGTGCTCCTCCACCGCCCCCAGGCAGGCCCGGTGCACCGCGCCGTTGTCCAGCGCCAGCACCATCAGCCGCGGCCCGTGCGCACCGTCCTCCCGCGCCACCAGCAGCTTCTCGCCCACCCGGGCACCCGCCTGCTCGGCCCGGTCCCCCAGCTCCACCAAGGCCTCCGCGGCCTCCGCGTTCGGCCCCGCCCCGGCCACCAGAACCCTTATCGTCCCCTCCGGCAGACCGCCGAACAGCCCCACCGCCACCTGCCGGGCCGTCGCCACCTCACCCGCCAGCACCATCCGCAGCAGCGCCGCGCCCATCCGCTCCTCGGCCTGCCGCAGCTCGCGCGAACGCTCCAGGGTGAGCGTCAACAGCGCCACCGCCGCGTTCAGCACGTACCGCTCGGTCGGCGTGATCCGGTCCTCGGTCCCGACCGCCAGGAAGCCCCGGGCCCGCCGGTCCGCGCCCAGTGACTGGACCACCACGTAGTCCTCGTCCGCCGTGTCTATCCCGGGCGACCGCCCCTGCAGCGCGGCACTCGACGGCGCCGGCCGCCGGCGCAGCCGGTCCACCTCCGCCGCCAGCCGCCCCGCCCGGCGCGCCGCCCAGTCCGGCGCCACCACCGACAGCGCGCCCGACCCGTCGTACAGCGCCGCCCAGCCCCCCAGCCGGGCCGCCAGCCGGCGCACCACGGCCGTCGTGCCGTCCTTGCCCAGCGCCGCCCGGGTCAGCTCCTCCTGCGCCTCAAAGCTCGTCGTCACCGCCTCGTACTGCTCCGCGGCCAGCGCCGCCGACACCACCTTGCTGATCGCGATGAACGGCGTCGGCTCCGGCACCCGCAGCAACGGCAGACCCCGCTGCTGCGCCGCGTCCACCAGCGGCTGCGGCACCTCGGTGTGCGACAGGCCCACCCCCAGGCCCAGCCCGACCACCCCGGCATCGGCCAGCCGGTGCACGTACGCCTGCAACTGCGCCGCCGTGCGGCCCAGCTTGATACCGGTGGTGAGCAGCAGCTCGCCACCCTCCAGGAACGGCGTCGGGTCGTCCAGCTCGCTGGTGTGCACCCAGCGGACCGGCCGCTCCAGGTGGTCCGCACCGGCGAGCACCGTCAGGTGGAGCGAACTGTTGCGGACGACGGAGGCGAGTGTGGGGGGCATGGCACCTTCGGAGGGTCGACCTGACCGCGCCGTTGCGGCCGGGCGAGGAAAGGGCAGTGGGAGCAGTGGGGAGCAGGGGGACTGGTGAGGGTCTCTTCCCCTTCATTATGGACGCCCCGGACAACCGGCACTGCCGAATCCACCTCGAAGGCGACTTCCCCGGGCCCGGCCGCGGACCCGGCTCAGCCGCGCAGGTCCACCAGCAACGGCGGCACCTGCTCCCCCGACACCGCCGTCAACGACACCACCGCGTGCCCGGCCGGCAACGCGTGCGCCAGATCCGACGGCGACCACCTGAGCCGCTCCACGTCCCGCGTCGTCACCGACTCCGTCTGCGCCGTCGTCCCCGACAACGCCTTCCGCCCGAGCCGCCCGGCCCGACGCACGACCCCACCGGAGGTGTCGGGGGTGTGGGTCACCGCGGTCTCCTGCACCAGGTGCGTCCCCCAGGCCTCCGAGAACAGCCGCCCGTCCCAGGGCGCGATCCCGGGGAAGGCCACCCGGCAGCCCACCGCGCCGAACAGCGGCGCCCGCAGCGCCTCCGGCAGGTCCACCAGGGTGCGCAGCAGCAGCACCGCACCCGCGTTCGCACCGCGCATCCGCTGCAGACCGCGGACGGTGCCGGCATCCAGCGCCGCCGAGGCGTCGTCCACCACCAGTCCGGCGAACAGCGAACGGTCCTCCCGCGCACCGGCCGCCTGGACGAACTGCCCCACCACCAGCCGGGACAGCATCCGGGCCGCCTCCGGGTGACTGCGCTCGGGCAGCTTCACCCGCACCCGCAGCGGGTGGTCCAGCACCCGCATCGCGAACGGGGGCCGGCCCGTCCCGTCGGTCGCGAAGGCCCCT
The DNA here is from genome assembly GCF_055569135.1 of Kitasatospora sp. NPDC029367. Lineage (NCBI taxonomy): Bacteria > Bacillati > Actinomycetota > Actinomycetes > Kitasatosporales > Streptomycetaceae > Kitasatospora > Kitasatospora sp. NPDC029367. The sequence continues at coordinate 7,409 of NZ_JBVHYH010000078.1, read as the reverse complement.
TCGAAGGCGGGCCGCTCCAGCAGCCCCAGCCGGTCCGCCAGCAGCGCCCCCGGGTCGTCCGCCCGGTCCCGCTGGCGCTCCCGGTACTCCAGGTCCCGCTCGTACGCGGCCAGCCGACCCGCCGTGCCGAGCGCCTTCACCAGCGCCGCCAGCGCGTCCGGCTCGCCGCCCAGCAGCGCCCGCAGCTCGCGGACCCCCGGGTAGCGGCGGTACGCGGCGTGGAACGGGCCCACCACCTGCTGCAGCGCCACCCGGGCGTTCTCCGCGCGGGCGGTCAGCTCGTCCGGCAGCAGGGCGTCGGCCAGCCGGGCCGCGGCCTCGTCCGGGTCCCGCGCCGCGCCGTACAGGTCCAGCCCGTACACCGAGGCCGGGTCACCGGGCGCGATCACCACGTCGTACCAGGAGTCCGGGCCCAGGTCGGCCTCCGCCGCCCCGACCACCACCGCGCACGCGGTACCGGCCAGCGCCTGCAGGCACAGCGCCTCGGCCACCGGCCGGGCCAGCCGTGCCGTCTTCCCCGTCCCGGCCGGGCCGACCGCCAGCAGCGAGGTGCCCAGCACCGCCGGGTCCAGGGCGAAGTCCGCCGCCCGGTGGCTCAGCGGGTTCTTCGGCACGTCCTGCGCCACGCCGAGGCAGACCTGGCCCAGCAGCAGGTCGTGCCGCCGCGCCCGGCCGGGCAGCTCGCGCGCCTCGGACGGGTGGGCGAAGGCCGCCGCGCCGCGTGCGGCCACCTGCTCGGTGAACACGGGAACGAACGCCGGGTCCGCCTGCGCGGACTCCCAGGCGCGCTGGATCCGCACGTAGTCGACGTCGCCGACCGCCTCGGCCTCCAGCCGGGCCGCCGCCTCGAACGCCCCGCCCCGCCGCAGCCCGTCCCACGGGTCCCGCCCCCGGACCGCCTCCGCCGCCACCGCCCCGTCCTCCTCGGCGGGCTCCGCGTGCGTCACCGTCCGCGACAGCAGCGGGGCGACGTAGCGGCGCCAGACCTCGGGCCAGCGGCCCATCCGGCCGAAGACCTTGATCACCACGCCGAGCACCAGGACGTTGGCCACCAACAGTGTGAACATGGCCTCCGCCTCGGAGGGCGAGGCGAGCGGCCCGATGCCCGCCTGCCCACCGAACCAGACCAGCACGTACATGAAGAGTTGAGTGCCGTACAAGTACGCGAACCACCCCACCACCGCGTTGAGCGCCGCCCGCAGCAGCAGCGGCCAGGTGGGGACGCGGGCGGCCTCCGCGCGTTCCGGGTCGATGCGGCGGTAGCCGAGGCGGTAGACGCCGGGTTCGGCCTCGGGGCGCGGGGCGGTGGCCCAGGCAGCGAGGTCGAAGGCCCCGCCCGGGGCGGTGGCCGGGCGTTGGTGGGGGACGGGGGTCGGGGGTCTGGTGGTGGTGTAGTCGACCTGGTGGTGTGACCCGTCCTGTGCCATGTACGGCCCCGCTCCCTCGCCCGCCCGGCCCGACCGCCGTCGGTGCCGCCATACCCATGCCGCCGTACCGGCGACACGCCCGCGCTCAGGGTAGTGGAGCAGGGCCTGCGGGTAGTCGTGGCGCCCGGGCTGGCCGTGCCGGACAAGTCGGACGGCGCAGTGCTACCGAGTGGCGCATGCCTGGTCGGGGAGGGCGGCCGTAGCCTGCGAAGCACCGAGCCGAGAAGTCTGGAGATACCCCATGAGCGCCGTAACGCCGCTCCCGCAGGAGCGCCGCCTGGTCACCGCGATCCCGGGTCCGAAGTCGCAGGAGCTGCAGGCCCGCAAGCTGGGTGCGGTGGCGGCCGGTGTCGGCACCACCCTGCCGGTGTACGTCACCCGTGCCAACGGCGGCGTGCTGGAGGACGTGGACGGCAACTCGCTGATCGACTTCGGTTCCGGCATCGCCGTGACCAACGTCGGCAACAGCGCCGAGGCCGTGGTGGCCCGGGCGAGCGAGCAGCTGGCCGCCTTCACCCACACCTGTTTCATGGTGACCCCGTACGAGGGTTACGTGGCCGTCGCCGAGCAGCTGAACGAGCTGACCCCGGGTGACCACGAGAAGCGCACGGCGCTGTTCAACTCGGGCGCCGAGGCGGTCGAGAACGCGGTGAAGATCGCCCGCGCGTACACCAAGCGCACCGCCGTCGTGGTGTTCGACCACGGCTACCACGGCCGCACCAACCTGACCATGGGCCTGACGGCGAAGAACATGCCGTACAAGCAGGGCTTCGGTCCGTTCGCCCCGGAGATCCACCGGGTGCCGGTGGCCTACCCGTACCGCTGGCTGACGGGCGCGGAGAACTGCGCCGCCGAGGCCGCCGCGCAGGCGATCGACATGATCAACAAGCAGATCGGCGCGGAGAACGTCGCCGCGATCATCATCGAGCCGATCCAGGGCGAGGGCGGCTTCATCGAGCCGGCCAAGGGCTTCCTGCCGGCGATCGTGGAGTTCGCGAAGGCGAACGGCATCGTGTTCGTCGCCGACGAGATCCAGACCGGTTTCTGCCGCACCGGCCAGTGGTTCGCGTGCGAGGACGAGGGCATCGTCCCGGACCTGATCACCACCGCCAAGGGCATCGCCGGCGGTCTGCCGCTGGCCGCGGTGACGGGTCGCGCCGAGATCATGGACGCCGCGCACGCGGGCGGCCTGGGCGGCACCTACGGCGGCAACCCGGTGGCCTGTGCCGCCGCGCTGGGCTCGATCGAGACCATGAAGGAGCAGGACCTCGTCGGCAAGGCGCAGCGCATCGGCGAGGTCATGCTGGGCCGTCTGCGGGCCATGCAGGAGAAGTTCGACGTCATCGGCGAGGTCCGCGGCCGCGGCGCGATGATCGCCGTCGAGCTGGTGAAGCCGGGCACCAAGGAGGCGAACGCGGAGGTCACCGCGGCCATCGCCAAGGCCTGCCACGCCGAGGGCCTGGTGGTGCTGACCGCCGGCACCTACGGCAACGTGCTGCGCTTCCTGCCGCCGCTGGTCATGCCGGAGCACCTGCTGAACGAGGGCCTGGACATCCTGGAGGCGGCGTTCGCCGCCGTCTGAGCGGTGCCGCCCGTCAGGTCGTGAGACCCCCCGCCGGAGGGTTGTCCGGACAGCGCTGAACGGCCCGTGGGGACCTCTGGTCCTCGCGGGCCGTTCGGTTTTCCGTCCGGTTCCCGGCCGCTCGTCCGGGCAGCCTCCGGGCGGTTTTCGCACGCCGCCCGGGTGGTCGGGCATGATCGGGGGGACCGTCCGGGGAGCGTCCGGGGCGGGGTGAAGATGATGTGCGGAATCGCTGAAGGCGCTCGGCCGGGAAGGGCGGTTGACGTAGTGTCATCACCGATGGACAGCGAGCCCCAGCCGTTGGCGGGGCCGTCCGCGGGGCCTCCCGGAGGGGCCGGTCCGCGCGGGCCTCGCAAGGACAACCAGTCCGCCCCGGGAGGGGTGGCGCACACCGAAGGCCGATCGACCGACCGTCCGACCCACACCCCCCGGGGCGCACGGAACGGCGATCATCAGAGCCGCCCCGGAGCTCTCCCCCCTGCTCCGGGGCGGCTGTCCGCCGTTCCGGGCCGGGTGGCCCGGGTGGCCCGGGTGGCCCGGTCGGTGGCGGTGCCGGTGGTCGCGGCGGTGGTGCTGCTGGTGGTGTCCTGGCAGGTGGCGGTGGACGGGCCGCTGCTGGGGGTGGACCGCTGGGTGCGCGCGGCCGTCCGGACGTCCCACCGCGATCATCCGAGCGCCCTGCTGAACGGCCTGGGCCACCTGCTGGCGGACCTGGGCGGCGGGGTGCCCGCCGTCCCGGTGCTGCTGGCGGCAGGGGGGCTGGCCGCCTGGTGGTGGCGTCGGACGGGGGCGGTGCGCTGGTGGCTGCCGCTGCCGGTGGCGGCGCTGACGGCGGTGCTGATCCCGCTGCTGGTGGTCCCGGCGAAGGCCGGGTTCGCCCGGCCGGGCCCGCTCGGGGACCCGCTGCTGCCGGGGCAGTGGGGCTGGTACCCGTCCGGGCACACCGCGACGGCGACCTTCTCGTACGGGGTGGCGGCGCTGCTGCTGGCCCGGGCGGCGGGGCGGCGGACGGCCCGGGGGCTGACCGCGGGGGCGGTGGTGCTGGCGCTCGGCGTGGGCGCGGGGCTGGTGTGGAGCGACTTCCACTGGCTGCTGGACGTGCTGGCCAGCTGGTGCCTGGCCGTCCTGGTGCTGTGGGCGCTCGACCGCCGGTTGCCGAGGCCGGACGCCTGAGGGCGTCGGGCCTGCGGGCTCCCGGGGGCGTCAGGCCTCGGGGGTGCCCTGCTCGGGGGCGTCCTCGGCGTCGTTGCGGTGGACGAGACCGGCCTCGCCGTTGTCGCGGTGCCACTCGACGACGAGTTCGTCGCGGGCGCCGAAGCGAACGAGGTGGCGGCCGACGACGTCCTCCAGGCCGGCCAGGTCCTGGCGCTCGCCCTCGACGGTGAGCAGCAGGGCGTCCGGCTGGGCCTCCATGGTGGCGGTGCCGGCCTTGAAGACCAGGGTGCCGTGACCGGTCTCCGGGGAGAAGGAGGTCTCGATCCGCTTGCTCATGTGGGCGGCGAGTTGCTTGGCGTAGCGGGCGGGGCGGTCGGTGGCGACGCGGGCGGTGGAAACGGGCACGGGCACTCCAAGATCGGGAAGGGGAAACTTAGGGTCCCCTCACTCGGAAGCACCGTAACGTAGATACTGAGCTAAGCTCAAGATATTTCTCCGAGCGCGTTCCACGGTCGGCCGCCCGCCCGGGACCGGCCGATACGCTTGGGCCGACCCCAGCCGAGGAGACCGCCGATGACCACCACGCCGACCGACGATCCGGCGGACCCCTCCCCCGGCCCCCGGCCCGGCGCCCCCGGCACCTCCGGCACCTCCGGCACCTCCGGTGTCCCCGCCGAACTGGCGGACGCGATGACCAGGGCGATCAAGCGGATCCGCCGGCAGACCGGCTGGCGGCTGGAGCCGTACGGCATCACCCCCGGCCAGGCCCGGGCACTGCGCACGCTCGCCCATGTGCCCGGCTGCGAGACGCCGGACCGGGCGATGCGGCTGAGCGACCTCGCCGACAAGCTGCACATCGCCCCGCGCTCGGCCACCACGGTGGTCGACGCGCTGGAGGAGGCCGGACTGGTCGAGCGCCGCCCCGACCCGGCCGACCGCCGGGCGGTCCGGATCCTGCTGACCGAGGAGGGGCGCGCGGCGGTGGAGCGGATCCTCCAGGTCCGGGACGAGGTCGCCCAGGACTACTTCGGCGAGGTCAGCCCCGCGGACGAGGAGGTGCTGCTGCGAGTCCTGCGGGCCGCCGAGGCGCGCTTCCTCGAAGCCGGGCCGCCACCGCGGACATCGCCCCCGGGCGCAGCGCGGTGATCCCGATCCCGGCGATCACCAGCAGGGCGGCCGCGGCGGCCGTCGGGGTGACCCGCTCGCCGAGCAGCAGCCAGGCCGAGGACATCCCGAACACCGGCACCAGCAGCGAGTAGGGCGCGACCGCGGTGGCGTCGTAGCTGCGCAGCAGGTAGCTCCAGGCGACGAAGCCGAACAGGGTGGAGACCAGCCCGACGTAGCCGATCACGCCGAGCCCGGCCGGGGTCATCGCGCGCAGCGCCCGCAGGTCCGCGTCCGGGCCCTCCACCAGCAGGGACAGGGCCAGCAGCGGCAGCGGCGGCACGGCGCTGACCCAAACCATCCAGCGCAGCGCGTCCGGCGGCGCGGCCCGGCGGGTCAACACGTTGGACAGGCCCCAGGCGACGGCGGCCAGCACGACCAGGACGAAGGCCCCGAACGGGCCGCCGAGGCCCTGGTCGGCGGCGCTCAGGGCGATGCCCGCGAAGGCCAGGCCCAGGCCGAGCAGCCGCCGCCGGCCGGCGCGCTCGCGCAGCAGGGCGGCGGCGAACAGCGCGGTGAACCCCGCCTGCCCCTGGAGCACCAGGGAGGAGAGGCCGGCCGGCATCCCGGCGTGCATGCCGAGGAAGAGCAGCCCGAACTTGACCACCCCGAGCACCACGCCGACCGCCAGCACCCAGCGCCAGGCCACCCTGGGCGGGCCGACGAAGAAGATCGCGGGCACCGCGACCACGGCGAACCGCAGGGCGCAGAAGAGCAGTGGCGGGAAACGGTCCAGGCCGATGTGGATGAGGACGAAGTTGAGGCCCCACACGGCGGCCACCAGGACGGCCAGGGCGATGTGACGGGGGCGCATGCTCCCGGCGGCCGACGCGGCGGGGATTGAGCCGGCTGACGCGGCGGGGATTGAGCCGGCCGAAGCGCCGGGGGTCGCGGCCGGTGGTGCGGCGGGTGTCGCGGTCATGGGTCGAGCATGGTGGCGCGGGAAGGTTTAGCACCAGCGATGAATACTGAACAGGATTCTTTAGGATCACTGCATGATGGATCTGGGGCGCCTGCGGGCGCTGCACGCGGTGTCGGTGCACGGCTCGGTCGGCGGGGCGGCGGCCGCGCTCGGCTTCACACCCTCGGCGGTCTCCCAGCAGATCGCCAAGCTGGAGCGGGAGACCCGGACGGTGCTGCTGGAGCGGCAGGGCCGGGGCGTGGTGCTGACCGACGCGGCACGGGAGCTGGCCGCCACCGCGCGGACCGTCCTGGGGCTGGTGGAACAGGCCGAGGTGCGGCTGGAGGAGCAGCGCGGCCGGGCGGTGGGACGGCTGCTGGTGGCCGCCTTCGCGACCGGGGCGCGCGGGCTGATGCCCGGGGTGCTGGCCGAACTGCGCCGGCGCTGCCCGGAGTTGGACGTACGGCTGCTGGAGAGCGACCCGTACCCGGCGGCGGAGCTGGTGGCGCGCGGGGAGGTGGACCTGGCGCTGGTGCAGGACTGGCCGACCGTGCCGCTGCCGGTGCAGGCGGGGCTCTCCCGGCTGGACCTCGGGACGGACCCGGTGGACCTGGTGCTGCCCGCCGGGGACGAGCTGGCCGGGCTGGACGCGGTGCCGGTGGAGCGGCTGTGCGGGCAGCGCTGGATCAGCGTGCCACCGGGCAACATCTGCCACGACTGGCTGGTCCGCACCCTGCGCGAGGCCGGGGAGGAGCCGGACGTGCAGTACCAGGTCGGCGACTTCGAGACCCAGATCGCGCTGGTCGCGGCGGGGCTGGGGATGGCCGTGGTGCCCCGGCTCGGCCGGGGCCCGCTGCCGGCCGGGGTGGCGGCCCGCCCGGTCGCCTCGCAGCCGAGCCGGCGGGTGTTCGCGCTCTGGCGCAGCCAGGCCTCCCGGCGGCCGGCCATCACCGAGGCGCTGGCGGCGATGCGGGACGGCTGGGGCGCCCTGCCGGGCTGAGGCGCGTCCCGCGGGCCGGGCCGGGTCCGGCCGGGCCGGGCGGGTCTGACGGGACGAGGCGAGGCCGGGGCGCCCGGGGCAGGCTCCTAGGGCGCGTCTTGTGGATCAGGTCGGACCAGACCGCGGCGTCAGGGTGCGTGCATCGCAAGGCGGAGGAGGGAGTCCATGCGGTGGGGGCAC
>NZ_JBVHYH010000077.1:0-45885 GCF_055569135.1 Kitasatospora sp. NPDC029367 | reverse complement strand
CTTTCTGGGAGGAGGGGGGGGGGGCGTTTACTCCTGGGGGGGAGATCGGAGACCTCCCATGGGGCGCGGGAGTCCCTGGGGGGGGGGGGGGGGGGGGGCCCCCCCCCCCCCCCCCCCCCACCCGATGCCGACCGGACCTACCGCCCGGGCTCCCGGGCGGTCAGCCGGCCGCGTACGGCGGCGTGGACCTCGGCCTCCTCGGCCGGGTCGGCGGCGAGCCTGCGCAGTCGCTCCAGCACACGCGCGTCGCCGGTGGTGGCGACATGGCGCGCGGCGAGCTCACGGGTGGACTCCTCGCAGTCCCAGAGGCACTCGACGGCGGGCCCCTCGGGGAAGTGCACATCGGTCACGGCGAGCGCCCGGGCGGCGCGGCCGCGCAGTTCGGAGGAGGCGGCCTCCCCGTAGACGTGGCGCAGGACCGGGACGGCGTCGGCGGCGGCCAGCCGCCCCGCACCGTCGACCAGGGACCCGAGCCCGGTACCGCTGACCCCGTGCACGGAGATCCAGCGGCGCAGACCGGCGACCACCAGCGGTGCGTCGGCCGGGCCGCCCGCGTCGGCCAGCAGGCGCACGGCGGTCTCGCCGAGCGCGCTGTCGGCGCCCCCGCTGGCCGGGTCGGCCCAGCGGCGGGCCTGCGCCAGCACCTCGGGGCCGCGCATCCGGCCGAGCAGCTCCAACGCGGCCCGGACGATCCGGTCGTCCACGTCAGCTGCGGCGGCCTCGATCAGTTCGAGGGCGGCCGGGTCGCGCTGGTCGACCAGGTAGCGCAGGGCGGCCCGCCGGGCGCCGGGCAGGCCGCCACGGGCGGCCTCCAGCAGGACCGGACGGTCCTCGGGGCGGACCACGGCGGTCAGACAGCGGGCGGCCGCGGCGGCCCGGCGGTCCACGGCGTCGGGGCCGGAGCGGTCCTCGTCGGTACGCACCGGCTCGGGGCGGCTCAGGAAGGCGCCGGCGCCGAGGTCGCCCAGCTGGCCCTGATCGGCCCAGGCCAGGACGTCGGCGGTGGACCAGCCCGGGGTGACGCCGCCGCGGTTGAGCTGGCGCTGCCAGAGGTCGAAGGGTGACTGCTCGGCGGCGGCGGCCACTCTCGGGTGATAGGCCGCCCAGAGCCGCCAGGGCCTGGGCTCGTAGGCGTTGCGGATGAAGTCGCGCAGCTCGGCGTCGCCCTCCGGGCCCGGCGGGAACCGGTCCAGCACGGCCGTCCCGAGCAGCAGCAGGCCCCGGTCGTCGTCGCGCAGGGCGAGTTCGTCGAGGGCCCAGGCCCAGTTGGCGCCCGTGGCGGCGTACTCGCGCAGCATCAGCAGCGCGTCGCGCCGGCCGTAGGCGGCGAGGTGGCCCAGGACCGAGAGGGCGAGGCCGGTGCGGCTCTCGTCGTCGCTGACGAGGTCCTCGGCGGAGTGGAGGTGGTCCTCGATGCCCTCGAGGGAGGCCTCCAGCTCCATGTAGAGGCGGGCGTAGTAGAGGGAGCGGCTCTCGACCTGCCAGTCGGCCCGCGGATCCCTGGTGACGCATTCCTCCAGCGCGGCGATGGCCTCGGCACGGTCGGCAGCCAGCGCATGGAGCTGCCCGTCACCACGGCCTCGTTGCAGGAGGCCAAGGAGGCTGGCGCTAGGTGCTATCACTGGCTCGAACATGAGGTCAGCATCCGTTGCGGCGGTCGTAGTGGCAACGGGATTTCCGTCGCCGGGGTCTCTGGTCGGTACTGCGGTGGGCGCCCGGGCGCCGGAATCACCGAAGGTTACCGCCTCGGATGCCCTTCCGCACACAGGGCGACGGAGGCCACTGCCACAGTGGCATATGCCAGGGGAATTTTGCCTGCGTTCTGTCCAAACCGCCCACACCGCCCGGGCCGCTGTGCGACAGTCTTCTCACCACCACGACGCCCCGCACACAGGGGGACACACCGAGCGATGGACCCGTCATGAACATGCCCTTAGGCACCGGCCGCCCGCCGGACACCGCCACGGTGGACGGCGCCCGGGCGGGCGCGGACGGCGGCGCCGACGACGGCTCCGACAGCGGAACGGACGGCAGAGTGGACGGCACGGCGCAGGAGCCGTCCGGGCCCTACCTCGGCGGCGGCACCGGCGAGGACCGGCCCGTCGGCTCGGCCGAGTGGGACCTGCTGACCGACGGCGTCCGCTGGGACCAGGCGACCTACCTCCTCCTCGGCTGCGACCCGGGCCACGGCCCGCTCAGCCTGGACCGGCTGCCCGACCGCCTCCCCGAGGCGGACCGGCCGCTGCTGCGCCGGATGATGACCGACGCCCTGGTGCACGGCCGTCCGGCCGCCGGCACCCTGCGGATCCGCCGCCCCGGCGGACGGCACGACCACGTCGAGTGCGCGGGCGAGCCCGTGCTCGACGCCGACGGCACCGTCACCGCGCTGCGGATGCTGCTCCGGCCGGCCCCGCCGACCTGAACCCCGGGCCCGTCCCGCCCGGACTCCGCCCGGCCCGCACCGTCCGGGCCGGCCCTGCCGACCTGAACCCCGGGCCCTTCCCGACCGGCTCCGCCCCCGGACCGGCCGCCCGTCTCACGACGGCCGCGGCCGGTTCTTCGCGTCCGCCGCCCGCAGCTCCCGCCCCAGCTGGGCCCGCAGCTCGTCCACCACCGGCAGCCCCCGGTACCGGGCGGTCAGCCGGTACATCTCGCGCAGCCGGTCCCAGGTCCGGTGCGAGGAGTTCTGGCCGATCAGGTTCATCACCATCTTGGCCTGGAACTCCGCCGCGTCCGGCTCCCCGGTGATCCAGTGCACCGAGGCCAGGGTGATCCGGTCGAACAGCGCCGAACGCAGCTGCCCGGTGCCCTCCCGCAGGGTGATCACCCGCTCCGCGTGCCGCCGCGCCAGCGGGGCCGCCGCCGGGTCGTGCTCGGCCAGGGTGCGCAGCACCAGCGCCTGCATGCCGCGCAGTTCGGCCTCGTCGAAGACCTGCATCCAGGTCGGCGGCGGCGCCGGCGCGTCCTCGGTGAAGAGGTCCTCCGCCTCGCCGAGCAGCCGGTAGGTGTCCTGGGAGTGCCCGATCGAGGCGTGCGCCCAGGCCTCGACGGTGTTGAACATCGCCTGCGTTCTGGGCAGCAGCAGGCCGCCGCCCGCCTTGGCCGCCGACATCAGTTCGATCGCGTCGTCGGCCCGGCCGAGGTGCACCATCTGCCGGGCCGCCCGGGAGATCGCCTCGCCGGCCCGCGGCCGGTCGCCGGCCTCCTTGGCGGCCTCGGCCGCCATCATGAAGTACTTCTGCGCGGTGGGCTCCAGGCCCACGTCGTGCGACATCCAGCCGGCCAGCACCGCCAGGTCGGCCGCGACCAGCCACAGCCGCTGCGCCACCACCGGCGCGTGCCGGTGCGTCAACAGGCCGCCGACCTCGTTGAGTTGGCCGACCACCGCCTTGCGCTGGAGCCCGCCGCCGCGCGCGGCGTCCCAGGCCCGGAACACCTGCACCGAGCGCTCCAGCGACTCCACCTCGTCGAGCCCGACCGGGCCCGCGTCGTACACGTCGACCACCGGGCGCGCGCCGCCCCCGGTGACCACCTGGCGCGGGCCCGGCAGGGAGGCCGCGTACGCGACCGCGTCCCCGCCCAGCCAGCCCTTGAGGGAGTCGGCGACGACCGCCCCGGCCGTGAGCGCGGCTCCGGCGCCCACCAATCCACGTCGGTTCAGCATGAGGTCCATTCCCGTGAACTCGGTGAGGACCGCGGCTGTTCGATCCGGCGACCACGGGACTGCTGCGGACGGCTCCGCTCCGGACCTGGTGGGCCGGTGTCGTTCCAGACCGAGGTCCTCAGTGGTGACGACACGTCCGAGCCGCTCCGTGAACACGGCCGCCAGCACCCTCGGCACCGGATCGCGCGGGATCTCCCCCTGCTCGATCCACCGCCGTACCCTCGACGTGTCGGTGGACAGCTGCTGCTGACCCATCGCGGCACCCCGACGGTTGACCAGCCGGGCCAGTTCGCCCTTGGACCATCCGGTCAGGACGAACAGATCGGCGAGTCGGGTGTTGGGTTCCCTGCTCAAATGAAGCCCCCAGGTTCCTCGGCACTTCCGAGGCTAGAGGCTCCGGCAAGTGCCAGGCGAGCATTCGCCACCGTTCGCCAGGGCCCGCCAGACTACTAAGCCAGTGCCCGACGGGTGTGTTGTAGGGATGCGCCACCTCGCCCCTCGGGTCGGGCGGCGTCCCACCAGCGTCGGGGCGGTCCCCCGACCGTGGCACGGGACGCTCCCGGTCATCACCCGAGGGGGTGGCGCGGCCGGGTGGCGCGGGGGCGCCGGGCACGGCCACGGCAGTCCGGGCGACCGCATTCCCCAGGGTGCGGACGACCGGGACGCCGTCGAACAGGGGTTTCCGACCCCTCGTCCGTGCCCGGCGCCCGCGCACCACCCACCGACCGAAGCAGGGCCGCCGTCACGCCAGGAAGCACACGGCACCAGCCCTCCCCCGCCCCGCGGGGCGAACCCGCAGACGGACCGGAAGGGACCACCCTCAGCCCATGTACTCCTCAGCGACGACCCCCACGCCGACCGCGAGCCGCACCGCGCTGCGCCCCCCCACCGCAGCCACCGGCCGTCCGGGGCCCAGGCAGGTGCCCCCGGCGAGCCGTCCGGTGGCCCCGCGGGGCACCGAGGGCCGGGCCGCGGACGCCCGGGTCCCGGTCGGCCGCACGGCGCTGGGACTGCGCACCCCCGAGGCCGCCCCGCCGGCGGCCGGCCACCGCCTCCCGCTGGCCCGGCAGGCCGACGGCCAGGTGCTGCGCACCCGGCGGCCCGGCCAGCCGGTCGGGCCCGAGCGGATCGACCCGGCGGCGCTGCAGACCCCCTCGGTACGGGCCGCGCTGGGGAGCATCGCGCGGATATGTCCGGCGTTCACCCCGCGCCAGGTCCTGCGCGAGGGCAGCCGCCACATCCTGGTGGCGGGCACCATCGGGCGGGCGCCGGTGGTCGCCAAGTGCCTGGCGCCGCAGGCGGTGCGGAGTGAGTACTTCGAGCAGCTGGTGGCCGACTTCCACCACGAGGTCGCGGTCTACCGGGCGTTCGTCCGGCACCGCCCGCCGGTGCGGCTGCCCCGGCTGGTCGCGGCCGACCACGACCGGTGCGTGCTGGTCATGGAGCGGGTCCCCGGCCGCCCGGCTGCCCGGGAGCGCCACCCGGTCAACGCGCCCACCCCGGGCGAGGTCCGCGCCCTGCTCGGCGCCGTCCGGACGCTGAACCTCTGGCGGCCGCCGAGCGACGTGTTCCAGCCGCGCCTGGACTACCAGTTGGAGATCTCCCGCTACCACTCGGTGGGCCAGCTCACCGACCGGGACGCCGGCGACCTGCGCGGCCTGCTGCACGGCCTGGGCAACACCCCGCTGCAGCTGTGCCACGGCGACGCGCTGCTCAGCAACATGCTGCTGGCGCCGTCCGGGCCGGTGCTGGTCGACTGGGAGCAGGCCGGCTGGTACCTGCCGGGCTACGACCTGGCGGTGCTCTGGAGCGTGCTCTCCGGCGACACCGCCGCCCGCCGCCAGATCAGCCAACTCGCCCAGAGCGGCGGCACCCTGGCCCGGGACGCGTTCCTGGTGAACCTGGTGCTGGTGCTGATGCGGGAGCTCCGGCTGTACGACGTGCCGGGCGCCGGCGAGGAGCAGCGGATCATGATCCGCCGGCTCTACGACGACGCCGCGCTGGCCCGCCGCGCGGTCCGGGCGGCGGTCGGCACCCGCTGACGCCTCCGCCGAAGCCCTGCCGGCCCTGCCGGCTCCGCTGACCCCGTCACCGGCCCTGGCGCACCGCGCCGCGGCCGGTGACGCTACGCCCTGGCGCCGTGCGCCAGGGCGGCCAGGCCGGCGGCGTCCAGCACGGCCTCCTCGGGCGCCAGGTGCACCCGGCTGCTGAGCACGTCCCGCAGGTAGCGCTCCAGCGGGTGACGCCGGCTCAGTCCCGGGTTGCCGGTGAGCGCGACGGCCTGCTGGACGGCCGCGGTGGCGGCCCGGGTGGCCAGCAGGTGGGCCGGCCCGGTCCGGGCCACGGCGTCCGGCTCGCCCCGGTCCACCCGGGGGGCCAGCCCGTGCAGCAGCTCCTCGGCGCCGATCAGCTGGGCGTCGATCTCGCCGAGGGCGGCGCGGTAGCGCGGCAGGGTGCCGAGCGGCTCGGTGAGATTGGCCGGAGTGCGCTGGTTCAGGAAGCGGACCAGCCAGGCCTCGGCGGCCCGGGCGACCCCGACCGCCACCGCGGCGAGGGCCAGATCGTGCCAGGCGCGGGCGAGTTCGGCCTCCTGCGCGTCCTCCCGGTCGGGCGTGCGCAGCCCGAGCCCCAGTTCGAACGGGACCCGCACCGCGTCGAGGACGACGTCGTGGCTGGCGCTGGCCCGCAGGCCGAGCTGGTCCCAGGTGGGGTCGATCTCCAGGCCCTCGCTCTCACCCCGCACCAGGAAGGTGCCGACCCGCGGCTCGGGTTCGTCGGTCCGCGCGGTGACGGCCATCCAGGCCAGCGCCTCGGCGCCGGTGCAGTACGTCTTGCGACCGGTCAGCAGCCAGCCCTCGTCGTCCCGTCGGGCCACCGTCCCGAGCGGCTCGTCCGACCGACCGCCGGGCTCCGCCCGCAGCGTGTTGACCAGCGCGGGCCCGCGCCGGGACTCGGTCAGCAGCCGCCGGTAGCCGGCCGCCGGCCAGCTCGCACGGCGGGCCTGCTCGGCGTGCTGGAGCAGGGTGAAGGCGGTGACCACGGCCACCGAGGCGTCCCCGCGGCCGAGTTGGGCCAGCACCCGGACGGTGTCGGCGAGCGTCCCGCCCGGTCCGCCGTACCGCTGGGAGACCGTCAGGGTGAGCAGCCCGGCCTCGTGGACGGCCTCGATGCCCTGGTACGGGAAGGTCGCGTCGCGGTCGTGCTCCTCAGCGCGGGCGGCGAGCAGGTCGACCACCCGGGGCAGGCCGGCCAGGGCGGCCTCGACCGCCGAGCGGTCGGGCTCGGTGGCCGCGGCGGCGCCGGTGGCCGTCGCCGGTCCGGACGCGGCACCGGACGCGGCACCGGACGCGGCAGGTGCGGCGGGTGCGGGCGGGACGGGTGCCGCCGGCCGGGCGGGGCGGGCGGGGGCCGTCGGACGCGCGGGCGGGGCGGAGGGTGCGGGATGGCCGGAATCCGACGGCTCGGTTCGGGGACGATCGTTCGGTGAACGATCGTCGGCGGCGATGGTCGTCATGGGACTGGTGCCTCCGGGCGGCAGCATGGGCTCAGCGGGTGCGGACGGCACGCCGTACGGGCGCGCGGACGGGCCGGCGGCCCCGGAGGCCGGCCCGCGGCCCACCCCCCGGTCTCGGCGCCGACCCGGTCCGGTCGGCCGCCCGCCGCCACGGGGGCGAGATCCCCCCTCAGTGGCCCGGACACACCCCGCCGGCGGTCCGGCACAGGTCCAGATGCCTGCGACGGGTCAACAGTGGGAGACGGCACGGCATGTTCGCGACTGTACGAACCGGTGATCGATACCGTCAAGCAGCGTCCGAGCCCTGGCCGGGCCCCGACCCCGGGCCCCGACCGGGCCGGGGGCAGAGCGGGGGCGGTGTCGGTCAGCCCTGCTGGAACATGTCGGCCGGCAGCGGCTTCAACAGCTGATACAGGTCGTCCGAAATCGGTCGGTCCCAGGACGCGATGGTGACCAGCACGCCGTCGCTGCGGCCGAACTGGGCGCAGAACACGCGCTCCTCGCTGACCTTGACCTTCTTCACGATCAGCAGGTCGTCCCCGAGCATCACCGGGAAGTCCTCGGCCGAGGTGAACTCGACCGGCTCGTCGTTCTCCAGCGCCGCGAGCAGCTGCCGCACCTCGAAGGGCACCTCGTCGCCGGTGTCCCGGGCAGGCGACCCCTCGGGGAGGTTGCCGATGAACATCGCCGGGCCTCTGCCGCCGAACAGGTCGTAGCGCAGGAAAATCCCCTGGCAGGAGCCGTCCGGGCCGGTCATCATGGCCGCACCGAAGTCGCCGGGCCAGTCACCCGGGTCCATCGCGAGCACGTCGAAGTCCGGGCCGGCGGGCTGTCCGGAGCGACGGCGGAGAAAAGACATGGGAACATCGTACGTGTCCGGCACACCACACTCGCGAGGCGGGTGGGGCACCAACGGGGGACGGGCGGGAGGTCGACGCTCAGAGACCAATGTTGACTCTGAGCAACCGTCCGGGCTACGTTCGGTTCAGCACGACAGCCGTTCTGGGTTTCACCCTCCGGGGGGACGGCATGTCGCAACGCGGCCCTACACGCGTATCCCTCACTGTGCACCTGTCGTGCCGAACTGCCGAGCACCCAGCTTCGTCGTCGCACACAGCACAAACACACAAGCCAACAGTTCCATCGCAGTTCCGTGCAACAAGAGCCAGATCCGCGGGGCCCCGGCCCGTCGCTCCCGTGGATCTGCTCGGGACGCCGCCGCGTGGGGGCGTGCGGGTCCCGAGCAAACGGTGCCGTCAGCCGAGTCGCTCTCGGCGGTGGCGCCAGCCTCCCGGCGACTGCCGGCCCCTCGTGGGCCGGGACCGGCCGACGCACCCCGGTGCGCAGGGGATGACTGGGAGGTATGGCCTGGCAGTGCTGCCGGGCCGCAACAGCAGGCGCCGTGTCTGGCCGCGTGGGGGCGGTGGGCACGGCGTCTGCCTGTGCTCATACTCTGAGCTGCGTTTGTCTAACAGTCAACAGAAATTCTGACGGGGCACGCTCAAAAGATCATCAGTTGTGATGTTCGGTATGTTCGGTATCCGGAATCAGCGGCCCGACCGACCCGGGCCGACCAGGCCGTCCCAGGCCGACCCGGCTGGCCCGGACGCCGACCCGGCTGGCCTGGACACACCGACGGAGCGGACCCGGACGCCGCACCTCTTCCTGCAGCTCGGACCGCTCCGCGGGTGCGCCCGGACGGCGCGGACGATCAGGTGAGGTCGAACTCCCCGTCGCGGGCGCCGAGTACGAAGGCCCGCCACTCGGCCGGGGTGAAGACCAGGACCGGCCCGTCCTCCTGACGACCGTCCCGCATCCCGATGTACCCGTCCACGAACGCGATCTGGACGTCCCCGACGCCCTGGCTGCTGCACAGCCACTCGGCCCCGGTGAAGTCCACCTTCGGCTTCCCGTTCCGCGCGAGCTCCGGCTCGGCGCCGACCGTCCCGGTGTTCGCCCCGGTGTCCGTACCGCTGTTGACTGCCACTGACCGATCTCCTCCCGACGGCATTCCAGCGCCAGCCTAACCACAGCCAGCGGCCCCGGTCAGCGGGTTGGCGAGGTCGCCCTCGACGCCGGCGCCGCGTCTGCGCCGCGTCCGCGTCACGTCCGCGCCGCGTCTCCCGCCGCGAGGGGCGGAGGGCCGGCGGAGGAGCGGCCGGGGCCCGGTGGGGCGTGTCCCGCCGGACCGGGCCGCGGGCAGCTGCCAGAGTGCTGCCAGGGCGCGTACGGTCCCGCCCGCGCCCCGCCCACCACCCCGCCCACCACCTCGACCCAGGGAGCAGCCGATGAGCCGCCGGGACGGCACCCGCGCCGACGTCATCCCCATCTCCGACGCTCCCTCGGCCCACCCGCCGGCCCCCCGCACCCCGCCCTCGCCCACCCCGCTGCCCCGCCCCACCCCGGCGCGGCCCGCCACGCACGGCCGGGTCGGGATCGTCCTGGTCTCGCACAGCCAGGAACTGGCCACCGCCGTACGCTCCCTGGCGCTCGCGCTGACCGGATCCGACTCCCCCGCGCCGGTCGCCGCGACGGGCGGCGACCCGGCGGACGGACCGGGCATCAGCGCGGTCCTGGTGGCCGCCGCCACCCGGCGGGTCGACCAGGGCCACGGCGTGGTGGTGCTCGCCGACCTGGGCGGAGCCGTCACCACCGTGCGGGCGCTGCTCTCGGACGCCGACGAGCACGGCCTGCCGTTCCCGGTCCGCTTCGCGAACGCGCCGTTCGTGGAGGGCGCGGTGGCCGCCACCGCGACCGCCACGGCGGGCGGGGACCTGGCCGCGGTGCTGGACGCCGCGGAGGAGGCCTACCGGCAGCACAAGGGCTGAGGTCCGTCACACGGGTTGAGATCCGCCATGAGGGTTGAGGCACGTCACAAGGACCGAGCCCCGTCGCAAGGGCTGAAACCCGCCGGGCCCGCTACGGGTGCTCCCGGCCCTCCCAGCTGAACACCGCCGGGCCCCGGCACTCCAGCGCGTGGCGCAGCCGGTCGTGCTCGAAGTCGAGCATCGGCGGCAGCTCGTCCAGCCCGAACCAGCCCACCTCCAGCGACTCGTCGTCGTTCACCCGGGCCTCGCCGCCGACCGCCCGGCAGCGGAAGGTCAGCTCCAGGTACTGGGTCACATCGCCGTTCGGGTAGTGGACCGGACGACTGACCGTGGTCGAGGCGAGCAGCTCGGGCACCACCTCCACGCCGGTCTCCTCCAGGCACTCGCGCACCACACCGTCGGCGGGCTGCTCGCCGGGGTCGAGGATGCCGCCGACCGACGCCCACCGGCCGTCGTCGGCCCGGCGGGCGAGCAGCACCCGTCCCCGGTCGTCCACGACGACGGCGGCGACGGCGCTCAGCCAGAGCGGACGGTGGCCCACGAGGGAGCGGAGTTCGAGGAGGAAGGGAGGGATCGCCATGCGACGCAGCCTATCCAGGCCGCCGCCCGGGCCTCCGGCGGTCACCGCCACCGGCCGCTCGGGCCGCTCGGGACGGTCGGGGCCGCGGGAAACGCATTCACCGGAGAGGGGGGAAGGGACCGTCATCCGGAATTACGGGAGAAGGGGGTGCGAGATTGTCTGATGAGATGAAATTCGGTCGTTCTGACCAAATTCGCTTTATCTGTTGATACATCTGTTGAAAAGTTGATCGGCCCGCACCGGACCGTCCAACCGGGCGTCCGACGGAGTGACCGCGAGGGCTCCGTCAGAGCGCGGCACCCCGTCGCCGGACCACCCCGAAGGCGATCCGGCCGAGCAGCAGGACCCCTGCCGCCAAGCAGCCGGCCACCGCCATCGCCCACGCCGGACCGTCACTGTCCGGAACGATCACGGCCACCACGATGCCCAGCACCAGACAGGCCACACCCGCCACCGCCAGCGGAATCCGGTGGGTGACCAGGGCTCCGCCGCTGCACGCGCGGTTCCACCGGGTCGCCCCGTGCAGGTGGAAGTGATCACGGTCCGCATCTGCCATGAGCCCAAGGTACCCCGGGCGGGCCCCCGAGGCAGCCCGCAGGGAGTGAGGGCCGGCACACCCTCCGCAACCGCCCGTCCGGAGGTGCTCCCGGCCTGCTGACGCGTGTACGGGCTCCACAATCAGTCCACGAAAAATCCTCGTCCCCCCGGTACAACCATCCGTCCGGTGCAGGGGTCTCAATGGCATCGAGTGATCCAGGAGCCGTTCACGGGACGGGCGAGAACCCCCACCGCGAACCGGAATACCCAGGGAGCGGAGCCGCCGCCCCCTGGAGCCGGAGGCCGGGCTCCGTCCTCCGGCGGTACCGCCACGCCACTCGGCGACCAAGGGGGAACCGTTGCCGCAGACCCAGTCCACCCCATCGACCGCCACAGCGCGCGCCAGGCCCCGGCCTGGCCTGCGCCCCCTCCCACCCACCACCGGCTGCGCGTCCGACCACCACGGCGCCGGCCGACCCCGACCGGCCGTCGAGACCAAGCGTCTCGACGCGGGCCGGCTCGACGCGGGCCGGCTCGACGCGGGCCGGCTCGAAACGGTGCGGATCGAGAAGACCCGGGTCGAGCCCAACCTGCTCGACCCGACCCGGTTCGACGCGGGCCGGCTCGACCCGACCCTGCTCGACTCGACCCGGCTCGCCGCCAAACGCCTCGACACCAAACACCTGGAGACCGAGCAGGTCGACGCGAAGCACTCCGCGAAGGAACAGCAGGACGCACGGGGCGAATGGCTGCGGTTCGCCCCCGTACAACCGCTGTTCCGAGCCCGGGCCGCCCAGCGACTCGCCGTCCTCGCCTACCACGGGGTGACCGACCACCGCTCCTTCGGCGCCCAGCTCGACCGGCTCCGGCGGCTCGCCACCCCGGTCTCGCTGCAGGCCGTCCTCCAGGCGGTCACCGAGCGGCGGCCACTGCCGCCGCGCAGCGTCCTGGTCACCTTCGACGACGCCGACCGGAGCGTCCTCACCCACGCCCTGCCCGCCCTCGACGCCCGTGGCATCCCCGCCACCGCCTTCGTCATCTCCGAACTCATCGGCACCGAGCGCCCGTTCTGGTGGCACGAGGCCGACTTCCTCGCCCGCCACGGCGGCCGCGCCCGCTCACTCGACTGCGGCCACCCCTCCCAGCTGCTCCCCCGGCTCAAGGCCATGCCCGACCCGGACCGGCGCCGCAGCCTGCACGAACTGCGGGTCAGCGCCGACCGCCGACCGCCCCGCCAGGAACAGCTCACCCCGGCCGACCTGCTCGCCCTGCGGGACGGCGGGGTCGCCATCGGCAACCACACCCAGGGGCACCCGTGCCTCGGCCGCTGCGACGACGCCACCGTCCGCGCCGAGATCACCGGCGCCCACGAAGCCCTCACCCACTGGCTCGGCGAACCCCCCACCGCCTTCGCCTACCCCGACGGCGGCCACGACCCCCGTGCTGAAACCGTCCTGCAGGAGCTCGGCTACCAGCTCGGCTTCCTCTCCGACCACCGCCTCGGCCCCCGACTCCCCTCCCATCCCCTCCAGATCAGCCGCCTCCAGGTCGACTCCACCACCAGCACCCGCCGCTTCGACACCATCCTCTCCGGCCTCGAACCCGCCTACCGCCGCTGGCGCCGCCAAGAGGTGGCCTGACGGGTGACACCGCCGCGCGGGAAGTCGACCGGGCGACTCCCGCGCGGCGCGGCGCGGCGCTCTGCTACGCACCCCGCCCTGCCTCCCAGGCAGGCCCCCTGCCCGAACGGCACCACCGCCGCGCTCGAGAAGTCGGCCAGGCCGACTTTCTGTGCGGCGCGCAGCTGCGGAGGCTCGACGGCACTGGAGCACCGGACTGCAACAGCAGCGCCCCGGCCACCCCACAAGCGCACGAGAAGTCGGCCAGGCCGACTTCCGGTACGGGGTGGCCACGGGCATCGCAGCAACGGATCGACTTCGAGACGGCGGGCACGTGGCCAGCAGGGAGATCGGGTTGATGCCCCGACGAACGAATTCAGCCGGTCCCTGCTGCGCAGGATCGGGGAAGGGTGGCGTCAGAGCCTGGACGCGCCGCATCGGCCGCCCCGGGCGCCTCACGGGAGCCGTGCAGCGGCGGGCGGTCGGCTAGGCGCGGCCTGAGCGCCCAGGGGTCGAACCTCTCAGTACACAGCGTCGGCCGGGTCGACTTCCTGTGCGGGGGGCGCCGTGGCAACAAGTCGACATTGGGACGCGCGCTCGGCCGGCGGAGGATCAGGGCAGGCGAGGATCGCTCAGCACCAGGGGGGATGCGGCACCGCAGAGCGCCTCCGGGCCGGGGGAAGCCGGCCTAGCCGACTTCCCGTGCCGAGTGCGGTGGATCGAAGGGCGATTCCGCCCCCGGGCGCCGAGCGGGCGGCGGCCGGGTAGCCAGGGGCGGGGCCCGCAGCACGCAAGGTCGGCCGGGTCGACTTCCCGTGCAGGGTGTAGTGGCGCCGTAGTGCGGTTCCGGCCCGGATGCCGAGCGGACAGGACCTGGGTGACCAGGGGCCGAGTCCTGCACGAAAGATCGGCCTAGCCGACTTCCTGCGCGGAGTGCGGAGTGCGGTGGCGTCGTAGTGCGGTTCCGGCCGCCCCGCAGCACGCAAGGTCGGCCGGGTCGACTTCCTGTGCAGGCGCCGGGGCCATGGCCCCGGAGTGCGGAAGCACGGAAGCACCGCAGGAGGCGCCCGGCGGGCGGCGGCCGTGGTGCACGGGAAGTCGACGGGGCCGACTTTCTGTGCGCCGGAGCCCCTAGGGGCCGCGCACGGGTGGGCCATTCGGCTGCGGCCCCAGGGGCGGTGGGGTCAGGCGGGGACCGGGGTGAGGGTGAGGCCCTGGGGGTAGAGGGTGGCGGTGGGGGGGAGGGTAGCGGGGGCTCCGGCGTGGAGGACGGTGAGGGTGCCGGTGCCGGTACGGGTGGGGTCGGCGACGCGGCGGAGGGCCTGGGCGGCGACGGCCTCGGCGGAGCCGTGGAGGACCAGGCCCGGGGCCGCCGTGGGGGCGACGGCCGCGCGGATGCGGTCGGCCACGAGCTCGTAGTGGGTGCAGCCGAGCACCAGCACGTCGGTGCCCTCCGGTGTCCGGGCGGCCGCGTCGGCGACGGCCGCGGTGATGGCGGCGTCGTCGCCGTGTTCGACCGCGTCCGCCAGGCCGGGGCAGGCGACCTCGGTGATCTCGGCGGTGCCGCCGAAGTCACGGATCAGCCCGCGCTGGTAGGCGCTGCCGGTGGTGGCGGGGGTGGCCCAGATCGCGACGCGGCCACCGAGGGCGGCGGCGGGCTTGATCGCCGGGACGGTCCCGATGACGGGCAGGCCGGGTTCGAGTTCGGCGCGCAGCGTGTCGAGCGCGTGGACCGAGGCCGTGTTGCAGGCGATCACCAGGGCGTCCGGGCCGAGGGCGGCCGCGGCCCGGCAGCAGCCGAGGGCCAGCTCGGTGACCTCTTCGGGCGTGCGGGGCCCCCACGGCATCGAGGCCGGGTTGGAGGAGAGCACCAGATCGGCGTCCGGGCGCAGCTCCCGGATCGCGGCGGCGGCGGCCAGCAGGCCGATTCCGGAGTCCATCAGTGCGATCTTCACGAGGCAAGACTTTAGTCGATCCACCCCTCGCCGCCGGTTCTGCGGCAGACTGCCGGGGTGACCGTGCTGCTGTGGATCGCCGCGTTCTCCCTGCTGGTCTGGCTCTGGCTGGCGTGCTGCCACGGTTCGTTCTGGCGCACCGACGTCCGGCTGCCGCCGCGCCGTCCGCCGGCGCGGTGGCCGGAGGCGGCGATCGTGGTGCCGGCCCGGGACGAGGCGGCGGTGCTGCCGGTGAGCCTGCCGACGCTGCTGGCGCAGAAGTACCCGGGGCGGGCGCGGGTGATCCTGGTGGACGACCACAGTTCGGACGGCACCGGCGCGGTGGCGGCGGAGCTGCGGACGCTGGACGGGCTGGAGCTGACCGTCACCACCCCTCCCCCGCTGCCCGAGGGCTGGACGGGCAAGCTGTGGGCGCTGCGGCACGGGGTGGAGCTGGCCGGGCCGGACGTCCAGTACCTGCTGCTGACGGACGCGGACATCGCGCACGGCCCGGACTCGCTGGCCGAGCTGGTCGCCGCGGCCGAGTCGAACGGGCTGGACCTGGTGTCGCAGATGGCCCGGCTGCGGGTGGAGACCGGCTGGGAGCGGCTGGTCGTGCCGGCCTTCGTGTACTTCTTCGCCCAGCTGTACCCCTTCCGCCGGAGCAACCGCCCGGGCGCGCGGACGGCGGCCGCCGCGGGCGGCTGTTCGCTGGTGCGGCGGGAGGCGCTGGAGCGGGCTGGCGGGGTGGCGGGGATCCGGGGCGCGGTGATCGACGACGTGTCGCTGGCCCGGGCGGTGAAGTCCTCGGGCGGGCGCACCTGGCTGGGCCTGGCCGGGGAGGTGGACAGCGTCCGCCCGTACCCGCGGCTGGAGCAGCTGTGGCGGATGGTGTCGCGCAGCGCGTACGCCCAGCTGCGGCACTCGCCGCTGTTGCTGCTGGGGACGGTGCTGGGGCTGGCGCTGGTGTACCTGGTGCCGCCGGTGGCGCTGGTGGCCGGGCTGGTGGCGGGGGCGCCGTGGGTGGCGGCGGTGGGCGGGGCGGCCTGGGCGTTGATGGCGGGCACCTATCTGCCGATGGTCCGGTACTACGGGCAGCCGGCCGTGGCCGTGCTGCTGTTGCCGTTCACCGCTTCGCTGTACCTGCTGATGACGGTGGACTCGGCGGTGCAGCACTGGCGCGGCCGGGGCGCCGCCTGGAAGGGCCGGACCTACTCCGGGACGTGAGCCGGGAGGTGGGCCGGGACGTGAGCCGGCAGGGGGCTGGAACATGAGCCGGGAGGCGGGAAAAGCCGGGCGCGGCGGGCCGGTCTCGGCCCATACTGCTCGGATGGACCGTCAGCGGATCTCCCGGCTCGCCCACGCCCACCACCCGATCGCGGCACCCCTGTCGGACGGCTCGGTGTCCCGGCTGCTGGAGCGCGCCCTGGGTGGGCAGGACAGCGGCCGGGTGCTGGATCTCGGCTGTGGGGAGGGCGCCTGGCTGCTGCGGGCGCTGGCCGCGCGGCCGGGCTGGCGGGCGGTGGGAGTGGACGTGGACGCCGCGGCGCTGACCCGGGCGAGGGAGGCGGCGACGGCGCTCGGCGTGGTGCGCCGGATCGGCCTGCACCACCGGGACGCCCGGGAGTTCACCGACCGCGAGCCCTTCGACCTGGTGCTGTGCGTGGGCGCCACCCACGCCTTCGACGGGCTGCTGCCCACGCTCGCGGCGGCCCGTGAACTCCTGGCGCCCGGTGGGCGGTTGCTGGTCGGTGAGGGGTTCTGGGAGCGGGAGCCGTCCCGGGCCGCGCTGGACGGGCTGGGCGCCGCCCGGGAGGACTTCGCGGACCTCGCGACGACCACCGACCGGGTGCTCGCGGAGGGTTGGACGCCGGTGTACGGGCACGTCAGCTCGGCGCGGGAGTGGGACGACTACGAGTTCTCCTGGACGGGTTCGCTGGCCGAGTGGGCACTGGACCACCCGGAGGACCCGGACGCGGCGGCCGCCCGCGAGGCCGCGGACGAGCACCGCACCGGATGGCTGCACGGCTACCGGGGGACGCTCGGCTTCGTCACCCTGCTGCTGCGCCGGAACTGAACTTCCCCTCCGGCAGGGCTACTTCTGCGTCCGGGCGAGGAAGTCGTCGATCAGCGGGGCGATTTCGGGCAGCTTCTCCTCCAGGGCGAAGTGCCCGGTGTCGAGGACGTGCAGTTCGGCCCCGGGCAGGTCGCGCAGGTAGGCGCGGGCGCCGGCCTCGGTGAAGAACGGGTCGTTGCGCCCCCAGATCACCAGCGTGGGCGGCTGCTCGGCGCGCAGCCAGGCCTGCCAGGCGGGGTAGAGCTCGACGTTGGAGAAGTAGTCGAGGGCGAGTTCGACCTGGATGTCCTTGCGGCCGGGCAGGTCGAGGAAGTGCTGGTCGAGGGTCCAGCCGTCGGGGGCGACCAGGCTCGGGTCGGTGGTGCCGCCCTCGTACTGGCCGCGGGTGACGTCCAGGGTGAGGATCGAGCGGGCGGCCTCCTCGGCGCCGGGGACGCCGCGCCGCTGGGCGATGAACCCCCGGGCCTGGTCGGAGAGTCCGTCCTCGTAGGCGTTGCCGTTCTGGACCACCAGGCCGGTGATCCACTCCGGTCGGCGGGTGGCCAGTCGCAGGCCGACGGGGGCGCCGAAGTCGAAGACGTAGAGCGCGAAGCGGTCCAGGCCGAGGGCGAGGCAGAAGCGCTCGACGACGTCGGCGAGGGTGTCGAAGCGGTACGGGAAGGTCTCGGGCGAGGGGCTGTCGCTGTGACCGAAGCCGGGGTAGTCGGGGGCTATCAGGCGGTAGCGGGTGCCGAGCGCGTCGAGCAGCCGGGCGTACTGGTGGGAGGCGGAGGGGAAGCCGTGCAGCAGCAGGAGGACGGGGGCGTCGGCCGGGCCGGTTTCGCGGTAGAAGACGCGCAGCCCGTCGAGGTCGACGTGGCGGTGGTGGATGTGGGGGATCGTCAGCTCACTCATGCTAACCATTAAAGCGCATCTGAACGGTTAGGCACAGGGCTGGCAGGGGTCCGGCGAAGGCCCACCAGGAGCGAGCTGACCGATGATCACCTGCCGGTCGTGGTCCGGTGGCTCTTCACCTGCTCCTGCTGCACCAGGTAGTCGAGCACCTCGGGCATCGCCTCGACGCCGCCGGCCTTGGTCGGCGAGGTCCGGTACTCGCCCTGGACGACCACCGTCGGCAGCTCGTTGATGCCGTAGCGGACGAACTGGGCGGCCGCGTCGTCCACCGACTGCCGCACCTCGGCGGAGCGGTAGGCCGCGTGGAAGCGCTGGGCGTCGACACCGTGGCGCACCGCCCAGTCGGTGGCGGCGGTCTCGGTGGTGAGGTCGGCGTGGTCGGAGTGGATCGCGCGGAAGGCGCTGACCTGGAGCCGGTCGACCAGGTCGAGGCGCTCCAGGGTGTAGTACAGCCGGGCGTGGGCGCGCTGCACGCCCTCCTCCGGACTGCCCGGCCAGATCGCCGGGACCCGGCGGAGCGCGACGTCGGAGCGGTGCTTCTCGGCCCAGGCCTCCAACGGCTGCTCCAGCGCCTGGGAGTGGCCGCAGTCGTACCAGAAGAACTCGACGGCCTCGGTGCGGGTGTCCTCGCGCACCGGTTGCGGGTGGTCGAGCTTGACGAACTGCGTTCCCTCGGAGGGGGATTGGTGGGTCACCGCACCGGCCTGGACGGGGGACGCGGCGATCCCGGCGGCGACGGCGAGCAGGACGGTGGACCGCAGCAGCGACTTCGAGTTCACACCGGGCAGTGTGGCGCCGACGCCTCGTTACCGGCGAGTCGGTACGTGGCGGCGGGCCCGGATTCGCCCGAACGGCGTAGCCGGGCCGCAGCTCAGCTCGGCGGGCCGCCCGTCCACACCTCGGCGACCAGCCGCTGCCAGTCGTCCACCACCGCGCCCAGCTCGAAGTGCTCCAGCGCGTGCGCCCGGGCAGCCGCGCCGAGGCCCGCGCGGTTGCAGGCCAGCACCTTGGCCAGCGCCTCGGCCAGCGCGAGCGGGTCCCCGGGGGCGACCAACGCTCCGGTGGCGCCGTCCCGGACCACCTCGCGCACCCAGCCGACGTCGGTGGCCACGGCGGGCACCCCGGCCAGGGCCGCCTCGATCAGCGCCCCGGGCACTCCCTCGCTGTCGCTGGTGAGCAGCAGCGCGTCGGCGGCCCGGTAGAGCGGGGCCGGGTCGGGCAGCGGGCCCAGGAAGTGGGCGCGGGCGGCGGCCGGGTGACGGGCCAGGGCCTCCAGCAGCGGACCGTCCCCGGCGACGGCCATCCGGACGTCGGGCAGCCGGTCGAGCACGTCGAGCGCGAGGTCGAGCCGCTTCTCGGGGGCTATCGCACCGATCCAGGCGACCAGCAGGACGTCGGCGGGCAGGCCCAGGGCGTGTCGGGCGGCGCGCCGGTCGTCCCGGCCGTCGGCGGGCGGATAGCTCTCGGCGGCACGGGAGTTGGGGATCACCCGGACCTTGCCGCCGGGCAGCTCGAACTGCTCCTCCAGCACCGCGCGCGCCTCGTCGGTGAGCGTGGTGACGGCGGCGGCACGGTGCATCAGGGCGGCCCCGCGCAGCCTGCGCAGCCGGTTGGCGGTCCAGTAGCGGGGGTGGCCGACCGAGACGTAGACGAAGGGGGTGGGGGTGCCGGCCAGGGCGAGGGCGCAGGCGGCCAGGGTGTCGGAGCCGTGGGCGAGCACCACGTCGGCGGCGCGGGCGGCGGAGCGCAGCGCCCACAGGGTGCTCGGGCGCAGGCGGCCGGGGCCGAGGACGGCGGCGGCGCGCAGCCGGGCGGTGTCGGGGCAGCCCTCGCCGCAGGTCCCCGGGACGGCCGTCCCCGCGGTGCACACCCCGGTCGTGCCCGCACCCGGTCGGGCGGGCGGTACGGCCGGGTGCGGGGCGAGCGCGCACAGCGCGGAGGCCTGGCCCCGGCGGCGCAGTTCCCGGTGGAGGTCACGGGCGAAGTTCTGGGCGCCGCCCCGGCGTTCGTCGCTGATCAGGTGCAGGACACGCGGGCGGGCTCCGGCCGAATCGGCCGCCGTAGGGTCGGGCATGGACCGACCTTGGCACAGCGCCCCGCGCCGTACAGCCCCTTCGCGCAACCTGGTGGTGGCCCGTGCGCCCGCGCCCGTACACCCAGTGTGCGCTGAGGACCCGCCGTCGTGCGCCGGGTGCGACCGCCGTGCGCCCCGCCTCGCCCCATGCCGCTCCGCCTCGCCCCATGCCGCTCCGCCTCGCCCCCTGCCGCTCCGCGGGGCCGCCCTTCGCTCCCCCGCACGCCGCGTCGGGCACCGGCTCACGCCGCCGGGAGGCCGCACCGGCGGGCCGCAGCAGCGGGTCACACCGGCGGCTCGCACCGGCGCGTCACACCAATGGGTCAACCGCGGGCCGCCGACGGCCCAACCGCCGGTACGCGGAGGGCCCGTACCCCGCCCGGGCGCGCCCGCTCCGGGCCGTCGGCCGGTTACGCGAATCGGGTGAACGCGGTTGGACCTCGGCCCGCGCCGGTCGGCAGGATGTCCGGCCGGGGCGCCCGCCGTTCTGCCCCATCTCCCCCTTCCCCGTTCGGATTTGGAGTCACCCGGTGTTCAAGGGATTCCGCAGCTTCCTGCTGCGCGGCAACGTGGTGGACCTCGCGGTCGGCATCGTGATCGGCGCGGCCTTCACCGCCGTCGTCACCGGGTTCGTCAGCGCCTTCCTCACCCCGCTGATCGGGGTCGCCACCGGCGCGGTCGGCGACTTCACCCAGAAGACCTTCGAGGTGGGCGGCACCAAGTTCCCGTACGGCCTCTTCGTCAACGCGCTGATCGGGTTCGTGCTGGTCAGCGCGCTCATCTACTTCGCCGTGGTGGTGCCGGTCGGCAAGCTGCAGGAGCGCTTCGAGAAGGCCGCGCCGGCGCCGGCCGCGAAGGTCGACTGCCCGGAGTGCCTGAGCTCGATCCCGGCCGCCGCGACCCGCTGCTCCTTCTGCACCACCGAGGTGGCCGTCCGGCCCGGTCTGCCCGCGCAGTCCCAGGCGCTGCAGTCGCACTGACGCCGAATCGCGTCCGGACCGTGCCCTGATCGAGTCCGGACCGCGTCCGGATCGCCCGCTGTGGGCGCTGACGGGAAATTTATTCCCCAAACATTCACGAGCCCCCGCCGGACCGTCGGCGGGGGCTCGAATGCGCCGGCGCACGCCCCATCCGCAAAAGTTTCTCCACGACGCCTCCGAACGGCCACCGGCCGGTCACCGCAAGGCCTTGCGACGGCCGCGTCCGGGTGCTGTTCGATCACTGACGGGGCGCCAGGACTGTCCGGAACTGTACGCCGGTATGTCCGTTCTTCCTACTTTCGAAACCTTTGTGCGGGCGAAGACTGTGTAAACACTCGAACTGCTCCCCCTCCCGCTCTCCTCAGCAGGCGCATTGTGGGCTTACCGTATGCCCCATGACCTCGCCCCGCTCCTACGACGGAGTCGGCTACCCCTCTCCGTCCTTCTCCTCCGGCACGCCGATTTACGACAGCCTCGTGGCTGAGCGCGGCGTCCCCCAGATCGCACCCATCAACGTGCCGGCGGCCCTGCCCCCGGCGATGTCCTCCGGTTACGGATCCGGCCCCGGCCAGTCCTACGAGAACCGGTACGGCAACGGGTACGAGAGCGCCGGCAGCAACCTCCCCGCGCTGCCGCCCGCCCGCCTCGCCCTGGGCCCCGGCCCGAGCAGTGGCCCCTCCGCCGGCCCGGCCACGGCGTACATCCCGGCGCAGCCCGCGCCGGCGTACGCCTCCGCGCCGCAACCGCCCGTCCCCGGTTACGGCGCCCCCCAGCCGTACCAGCGACCGCAACCCGCCGCCCCGACCTTCGCGCAGACCGCCAGCGGTGGCTACCAGCCGACCGGCGGCCAGAGCTTCGGCGGCCAGAACACCTTCATCGGCCAGGGCGGGCAGCAGACCTTCGGCGCGCAGCCGACCGGCGGACCGGCCGGTTTCGGCCAGGGCCAGCCCGGCGGCCTCCCGCAGGGCGGTCCGCAGTCCTTCGGCGGCCAGCAGGGCTTCGGCGGCCCGAACCCGGCCGGCCCCGGCTTCCAGGGCCAGGGCGGCGACCAGAGCTTCGGCGGCGCCCAGCTGCGCCCGGCCATGGCGCCGGTCGCGCCGGTCCGCCCGATGCAGCCGCAGCGCCCGGGCCCGTACGGCGAGCCCGGCGGCTACCAGCAGGGCGGCTACCAGCCGCAGGGCCAGGGTTACTGAGCCCGAGCACACCACAGGGCCGACCCCACCGGCCCGCACCCGCACCACCTGAGCACCACCCGGCGCCCCCTGAACGCCGGGCGAACGGAGAACGGGTCATCCACGGACCGCCCGGAACGCCCCCCACGGCGTACCGGGCGGTCCGTGCGCGTACGGGGGGCTGCGGAGAGGGCCGGACCGTACGGGACCACGCGGGCGGGAGTCGCTCCGGGGCGCCTCCGGGGCAGCCGCGTCCGCCCCGACCGCTGCTGGCAGGATGGAGGGATGCACCTCACCGGACTCCACGTCTACCCCGTCAAGTCGATGTACCGCCTCAGCCCCGACACCGCCGCGGTCCACCCCTGGGGTCTGGCCGGAGACCGCCGCTGGATGCTCGCCGACCCCACCGGACGCTTCGTCAGCCAGCGTGAGAACGCCGCCCTCGGGCAGATCCGGGTCGACCCGCTGCCGGACGGCGCACTGGCGCTGACCGCCCCCGACGGCTCCCGGATCGAGGTCGCCGCGCCCGTCGCCGACGCCGGCGCCCCGGTCGCCGAGGTCGAGGTCTGGGGCACCCGCTTCCGCGCCGTCGAGGCCGCCAAGGACGCCCACGCGTGGATCGCCGACCGCCTCGGCGACTACCGCCTGGTGCACCTGGACGACCCGCGCGCCCGGCCCGTCGACCCGCAGTACGGCCGGCCCGGCGACACCGTGTCGATGGCCGACGGCTTCCCGCTGCTGCTCACCACCACCGGTTCGCTGGAGCGGCTCAACGAACTGATCGCCGCCGAGCACCCGGACGGCCACGAGACCCTGCCGATGGAACGTTTCCGCCCCAACGTGGTGGTCGCCGGCTCCGAGCCCTGGGCCGAGGACGGCTGGCGCCGGATCCGGATCGGCGCGCTCACCTTCCAAGTGGTCAAGCCCTGCGGCCGCTGCGTGGTGACCACCACCGACCAGGAGAGCGGCGAGCGGCGCGGCCCCGAACCGCTGCGCACCCTGGCCCGGCACCACCGGCTGCTGCGCATGGCCGCGTTCGGACAGAACCTGATCCCCGAGCGCCCGGCCGACGTCGAGGGCGACGTGCTGGGGACGCTGCGCCTCGGCGACGACGTCGAGGTCCTGGAGGACGGGGCGCACTGGTCCCCCGACGGGCGCTGACGCCACCGCCGCGCCCTGGCCCGGCTCCCCCCGCGCCTTGGCCGGAGCTCCGCCTCCGGCCCGCCGGCACGGAACTCGGGCACCGCACTCCGGCACGGAACCCCGGCACGGAACTCCCGCTGTGCGCGCTCGTTGAAGCAAGTGGTCGGAACCTGTGGCCGCGGTGGGCGCCCCCGGTGCCCGCCCGTGCCGAGCGGCCCCGGGCGGGCGCACCGGCCGGTCCGGACGGACGGACGGATCACCCGTCCGGGCGCGCTACGGTGGGCGGACGGCCCGCGCACCCCCGCGCCCACGGCCCGTTGGATCGCCGGCACGACGAAGGTGGGGACGACAGACCGTCATGGCTGAGCACAGGGTCCGGGTCACCCAGGACAGCGCATCCCGCTGGCGCCGCCGCGCGGGCGAGTACGACACGCTCGCGGAGGCCCTGGCCGCCGCCGAGCCGGGCGACACCGTGACCGTCCGGCCCGGCACCTTCCGGGAGAACGTGCTGCTGGACAAGCCGGTGACGATCGTCGCGGCCCAGGGCCCGGGCACCGTCCGGATCGAACCGGCCTCCGGGGTGGCGATCACCGTCACCGCCGCCGCGACCGTGCGCGACCTGGTGGTCGAGGGCGGCGACAGCTCCGCGCCGGCCGTCCTGGTCACCGGAGCGGACGCGACGCCCGCCTTCAGCGGCTGCCGGATCGAGACCCGCTCCGCCACCGGGATCGAGATCGGCGGCGGCGCCCGCCCGACCCTGCGCGGCTGCATGGTCGCCAACCCCGGCGGCCTCGGGCTGCGGCTGCGCGGCGAGGGCACCGCCGCCGCCTTCGAGGACTGCGAGGTCGCCGCGGCCGGCCAGGCCGGGCTCGCCGTGCTCGGCGGCGCGACCGCCGCCCTGGACCGCTGCCGGATCCACCACGCCTCCGGCGCCGGCGTGCTGCTCTCCGACCCGGGCAGCGCCGCGGAGCTCACCGGCTGCGAGATCTACGAGATCCGCGGCAGCGGCGTGCAGGCCGAGGCCCAGGCCGGCGGGCGGCTGGTCGACTGCGACATCCACCGGGTCACCGGCAACGGCCTGACCCTGGACGGCGAGGCCGAACTGGTGCTCACCGGCTGCCGGGTGCACGACCTGCCGGAGAACGGCGCCGACCTGCGCGGGCGCGCCAGGCTCAGCCTCTCCAACAGCACCGTGCGGGACTTCGGGCGCGGCGCGCTCTCGGTCTGGGACCAGGGCACCGAGGCGGTCGCCGAGTCCTGCCGGATCCACGGCTCCAACGGCGAGTACCCGGCGCTGTGGGTCAGCGACGGCGCCCGGCTCACCCTCACCGACTGCTCGCTGTACGACCTGCCGGACGCGCTGTTCGTCCTCGACCGGGACTCCGCGGCCGTCGCCCGGGGCTGCTCGTTCAGCCGGATCCGCAGCTCGGCGGTCTCGGTCAGCGGCGGGGCCACCGTCACGCTCGCCTCCTGCCAGGTGCAGGAGGCCGGGACCGGGCTCTGGTTCCGCGACCACGGCAGCGGCGGACTGCTCACCGACTGCGAGATCTCGGACGTCGCCACCGGGGTGATCGTCACCAAGGGCGCCGACCCGGTGCTGCGCGAGTGCACCGTACGGGCCAGCACGGACGCCGGGGTGTACGTCTCGGCCCAGGGCCGCGGCACCTTCGAGGACTGCCGGGTCTCGCACGGCAAGGGCTTCGGCTTCCACATCATCGACGGGTGCCGCACTCAGCTCACCCGCTGCCGGGCGGAGCAGAACGAACGGGCCGGGTTCGAGTTCTCCGAGCCCGGACCGGTCGCGGAGGGGTGCATCTCGGACGACGTGGCCCCGCTCGCCCCGGCCGGACCGGGCACCGCCGGACGGCCCGAGCTGCCCGCCCCGAGGCCCGCCCAACTGGCCTCGGCCGCACCGGCGTTGACCGCCTCCTCGATGGTGTCGGCGGCGACCTCCGGCACGGCGGCGACGGCCACGATCGCGCCGATCCCGGACTGCCGCCCGGCCGACGAGGCGCTCGCCGAACTGGACTCGCTGGTCGGCCTGGCCACGGTGAAGCAGGAGGTGCGCACGCTGATCGACCTGATCTCGGTCGGCCGACGCCGCCGCCTGGCCGGCCTCAAGGCCCCCTCGCTCCGCCGACACCTGGTCTTCACCGGTGCCCCCGGCACCGGCAAGACCACCGTCGCCCGGCTGTACGGCGAGATCCTCGCCTCGCTCGGGGTGCTCCAGCGCGGCCACCTGGTCGAGGTGGCCCGGGTCGACCTCGTCGGCGAGCACATCGGCTCCACCGCGATCCGCACCGCCGCCGCCTTCGACCGGGCCCGCGGCGGGGTCCTCTTCATCGACGAGGCGTACGCGCTCGCCCCCGAGGACGGCGCCCGGGACTTCGGGCGCGAGGCGATCGACACCCTGGTCAAGCTGATGGAGGACCACCGGGACGAGGTGGTCGTGATCGTGGCCGGCTACACCGCCGAGATGGAGCGCTTTCTCTCCGCCAACCCCGGTGTCTCGTCCCGTTTCTCACGGACCGTCAGCTTTCCCGACTACACGGCGGACGAACTGCTGGAGATCGCCCGGGCGCAGTGCGCGGAGCACGAGTACGCGCTCTCCGAGGCGGCCGAGAGTGCGCTGCTGGACCACTTCGGCGGGCTGGAGCGCGGGCCCAACTTCGGCAACGGGCGCACCGCGCGGCAGGTGTTCGAGACCATGGTCGAGCGCCACGCGGTGCGGGTGGCCTCACTGGCCGACCCGTCCACGGAGGAGCTGCAGCTGCTCGTCCCGGCGGACCTGCCGACCGCGCCGCTGCCGTAACGGGCGGGAACTCCCCGACGGCGGCGGGGCGTTGGGCCGGGCATGGGAATGCTTCTGACGGGTGCCGCGGGCGGACTGCTGTTACCGGCCGGGCTGGTGGTGCTGTTCTTCCTCGGCGCGGTGGTACGGCGGCTGCGCACCCGGCACTCCGCACCGGGCGGGCGCGGCGCCGGCGCCACCGCGACGGAGGAGCTGCACGCGCTGCTCTATCCGGGCAAGCGGGTGCAGTTGGAGCAGCGGCGGGTCGAGCTGGTGCTGCGGGACGACGAGCACGACGGTGCACCGAAGCGCACGGGGATCGACCTCGCGGGCGGCCGGGCGGTGATCCGGCGGAGTGCGGGCGGGTGACAGCCGTCAGCCCGTCCAGGCGCCGCCCGCCAGGAAGGACTCCAGCGCGGAGCGGTACGGCGCGATGTCGATCCGCTCCCCGGCCAGCCAGTCGTCCGAGTAGTACTTGTCCAAGTAGCGGTCCCCCGGGTCGCAGATCAGGCCGACCACGCTGCCCGTCCGGCCGGCCGCCCGCATCTCCGCGACGATCCGCAGCGCGCTCCACAGTCCCGTCCCGGTGGAGGCGCCGGCCTTCTTCCCGAGCACCTGCTCCAGCACCCGCACCGCGGCGATCGAGGCGGCGTCGGGCACCTTCATCATCCGGTCGACCGCCCCGGCCACGAAGCTCGGCTCCATCCGGGGCCGCCCGATGCCCTCGATCCGGGAGCCGCTCGCACAGACGGCGTCCGGGTCGTGGTTCACCCAGCCCTCGAAGAAGCAGGAGTTCTCCGGGTCCGCGACGCAGATCCGGGTGTCGTACTGCATGTAGTGCACGTACCGGGCGATGGTCGCCGAGGTGCCACCGGTGCCGGCGGTGGCGACGATCCAGGCCGGTTCCGGGTGCGGCTCCAGGCGCAGCTGGGCGAAGACCGACTCGGCGATGTTGTTGTTGCCGCGCCAGTCGGTGGCCCGCTCGGCGTAGGTGAACTGGTCCATGTAGTGCCCGCCGGTCTCCTCGGCGAGCCGCGCGGAGGCCGCGTAGACCTCGTCCGAGCGCTCGACCAGGTGGCACTCGCCGCCATGGAACTCGATCAGGTCGATCTTGGCCTGGCTGGTGCTCTTGGCCATGACGGCGATGAACGGCACCCCGATGAGCTGGGCGAAGTACGCCTCGGAGACGGCGGTGGAGCCGCTGGAGGCCTCGATCACCGGCTTTCCGGGGCGGATCCAGCCGTTGCAGAGCCCGTAGAGGAAGAGCGAGCGGGCCAGCCGGTGCTTGAGCGAGCCGGTCGGGTGGGTGGACTCGTCCTTGAGGTAGAGGTCGATCCCCCACTCGGCCGGCAAGGGGAAGCGCAGCAGGTGGGTGTCGGCGGAGCGGTTGGCGTCGGCGTGGACCTTGCGCACCGCCTCCTTGAGCCAGTCGCGGTACTGCTGGTCGGAGCGGTCGACGTCGACGGTCGGCTCGATGCCGACGGCCGGCCCGACGCCCACGACCGGCTCGGTGCCGACGGTCCCACCGGACTGGGTGCTCATGGTCACGTACTCCCTCGTTGCGGCCCCCCGCTGCTCACTACGAGTGTACGAGAGTCACGATAAGTGACCGTTTTCGTAGACCCAGCTTCCGCTTATCGCCCCTCGCGGCCCGCCCGCCGCGCCACTCCCCGCCCCGCCCGGCGTCTCAGACCGGCGTTCTCAGACCGGCACCGACTGCGGGTCCGCGAGGTACGGCCCCCAGCCGAGCTCGGCCGCGCCCGCGAGCGCGCCGTGCGCCAGCTCCGCGCCGACGATCGGCACCCGCCCGCTGCGCCCCCACAGGCTGCGGTCGGCGACCACCGCGCGCAGCCGGTCGGGGGCGGCCTCCAGGAGGTCGAGGTGCAGGCCGCTGAGCACCACCCGGTCCGGGTTGAGGATGTTGGCGACCCCGGCCAGTCCGAGCCCGAGCCGGTCGATCACGTGTTCCACGGCGGCCCGCGCCCGCTCGTCGGTCGCGGCCGCCCAGCACAGCTCGCGCGCCTGGTCGAGCAGCGGGCGGCCGGGCTCCGGGGTGAGGCCGGCGGCGGCGAACAGCGCGTCGGGGTCGGTCTCGGCGTTCAGGCAGCCCCGGTTGCCGCACGCACAGGGGCGGCCCTGCGGGTCGACGGTGAGGTGGCCGACCTCCAGGGCGAGCCCGGCGCTGCCGGTGTGCAGGTGCCCGTCGATCACCAGCGCGCCGCCGACGCCGCGATGGCCGGAGGTGACGAAGAGCAGGTGCCGGGCGCCGCGCCCGGCGCCGTGGCGGTACTCGGCGAGGGCAGCGAGGTTGGCGTCGTTGGCGATGGCGGTGGGCAGCGGCCGCACGGCCTTCGGGCCGTGGTCGGCGCGGCCGACCTCGACGTCGTAGAGGTCGGCGACCGGGGTGCCGCTGGGCCAGGCGAAGTGCAGCGCGGCGAGCGCGGTGCCGTCCGGTTCGGTGACCGGGTTGGGCAGGGCGAGCGAGGCGGCCAGGCAGCGGCGGTCGGTCGCGCGGGCCAGCTCGGCACCGGCCTGGGCGACGGCGCGCAGCATCCGGACCGGATCGGTGGCGGCGGGCAGCGGCAGGTGGACGGGCGGGTCGAGCAGTCCGCCGAGTCCGGCCAGGGTGACGCTCAGCCCGTCGGCGTGGATCTGCCCGGCGACCACGACCGGGCCCTGCGGGTCGATCGCCAGCCGGTGCGAGGGGCGGCCGCGGCCGCCGCCGGCCGGGCGGGAGTCGACGGTGATCAGGCCGAGCGCCTCCAGTTCGGCCGTGACGGCCCCGGCGGTGGCCCGGGTGACGTCCAGCGCGCGGGTCAGCGCGGACCGGGTGGGTGTCTGGCCGGTGTGGATGAGCGAGAGCGCCGGGCCGAGCAGCGTCCGACCGCGGTCGGGGGCCGCGCGGCGGTGGGCGTCGCGCTGCGCGTCGGCATCGGTCCCGGAGCGGGGCCGCGGGCTTGAAGGTGAGAGCTGCACGCCCCTATTGTGACTTTGTGTCGCTTCGAAACAAAATCAGTTCCCACCGCCACGCCGACCCGACCTCCCCCCAGTCTCGCAGCACACCCCCGGTCGCGGACAGCCCCTGGGGCGCCGCCCGGCTCGCGCTCACCGCCTTCTTCGCCGTCGACGGCTTCCTGTTCGCCGCCTGGGTCGTCCGCATCCCGGACGTCCGCAGCCAGGTCAGCGCCTCCCACAGCGCCCTCGGCCTGGCCCTGCTCTGCCTGTCGGCCGGCGCCGTCCTCACCATGCCGGCCGTCGGCCGGCTCTGCCTGCGCTACGGCTCGCGCCCGGTCACCGTGGCCTCGCTGGCGCTGCTCGCCGTCGCCGTCCCGCTGCCCGCGCACGCCCACTCGGTGTACTCGCTCGGCGCGGTGCTGCTGCTGTTCGGCGCCGGGTACGGCGGCGCCAACGTCGCCATGAACAGCGCCGCCGTCGATCTGGTCGCCCAGCTTCGCCGACCCGTCATGCCCAGCTTCCACGCCGGGTACAGCCT
The DNA here is from genome assembly GCF_055569135.1 of Kitasatospora sp. NPDC029367. NCBI lineage: Bacteria > Bacillati > Actinomycetota > Actinomycetes > Kitasatosporales > Streptomycetaceae > Kitasatospora > Kitasatospora sp. NPDC029367. The sequence goes on along the minus strand of NZ_JBVHYH010000077.1, from coordinate 16,585 downwards.
GGGCGGCCTGCTCGGCGCGGGCATCGGCGGACTGCTCGCCGAGCGGCTGACCACCGCGTGGGCGCTCGCGCTCGGCGGACTGCTGGGGCTCGCCGTGACCGTCGGCGCGGGCCTCGTCCTGCTGCGCAGCCCGGCCGCGCCGATGGTCGCCCCGGAGCGGACCCCCAATCCGGTCAACGACCCCACCCGCAACCCCGCCAACGACCCGGCCACCGCTCGGACCACAGACCCGGCCACCACTCCGGCCACCGCTGCGGCCGCCGGGAGGCACGTCCGACTGCTGGTGCTGCTGCTCGGCCTCACCGCACTGTGCACGGCGTACGGCGAGGGCGCCGTCGCCGACTGGACCACCCTCCATCTCACCGACGACGTCCACGCGGGCGCGGGCACCGCCGCCGCCGGGTACGCCGCGTACGCCTTCGCCATGACCAGCGGACGGGTGGGCGGCACCTGGCTGTCCATCCGGCTGGGCCAGAACCGGCTGATGCTGCTCGGCGGGCTCGCCGCCGCGGCCGGCATGCTGCTCGCCGCCCTGGCCCCGTCGGTGCCGGTGGCCATCGGCGGGTTCGTCCTGGTCGGCCTCGGGCTGGCCAACCTGTTCCCGCTCGCCATCGCGCGCGCCGGGGCGGCGGGCGGGCCGCAGGGCGTCGCGCTCGCCTCGACGCTCGGGTACGGCGGGATGCTGATCGGGCCGGTGGTGATCGGCTTCCTCGCCGACGCGGTCGGGCTGCCGCTCGCCCTGACCACGGTCGCGGTCACGGCCACCGCCGCGGCCCTGCTGCCGCTTGCGGTCGGACGGCGCTGACGGCCGGACGGCGTTGCCGGCCGGGTGGCACTGGCAGTCGGACGGCGCTGACCGTCGGGGCGGCCCTGCCGGACCCGCCCCGGCAGTGGCAGGATGCGGACCCATGACCACCACCGGACGCATCCAGGTACTTCGGGCGAGCGAGCGCCCGGCCACCCCGTGGCTCAACGGGGGCGGGGTGACCCGGGAGGTCGCCCGGTCCCCCGCCGGGGCCGGACTGGCCGACTTCGACTGGCGGGTGAGCCTGGCCGACGTCGCCTCGGCCGGTCCGTTCTCGCCGTTCCCCGGGATCGACCGGGTGATCACCCTGGTCGAGGGCGCCGGTATGGTGCTCACCGTGGACGGCGTCGAGCAGCTGGTCGACGCCCCGTTCCGCCCGTTCGCCTTTCCCGGCGACGCCGCCACCGACTGCCGACTGCTCGGCGGTCCGGTGGTGGACTTCAACGTGATGACCCGCCGCGGTCGGACCGACGCCGCCGTGGAGCTGCGGACCGGGCCCGGCAGCGTGGCCGTCCCGGAGGGGTCTACCGTCCTGCTGGTCTGCCTGGCCGGTTCGGCCGTCGTCGACGGCGGCACCGAACTCGGCCGCTACGACGCCGCGGTGCTCGACGCACCGGGCGCCCACCAGCTGCGGCCCGACGGCGTCACCGCCGCGATCACCTTCCGCGCCGCCGGCTGAGCAGCTCAGACCGCGCAGTACGGACCGCGCACTGCCCGTACCCCCGCCGGAACCGGGGGTACGGGCAGTGGCGGCACCGGCGACGTCAGCCGCAGAACACCGGCGTGGCGTGCGCCGGGTCCAGGGCGTTGGTCACCAGGTGCAGCGCCGTCGGCGAGAACGCGATGGCGACGTGCTCGGCGAGCGTGACCGGGCAGTGGTCCTGGAGCACCTGGTTGTCCACGTCCGGCCCGTTCAGGAACTGGGTCCGCCACGGGGTGACGACCTCGTCGTAGACGGTCGAGATCACCGTGTAGTGCACGCCCGGCACGGTGTCCGGCCGGGAGGCCATGGTGGCGTTGAAGTCGGAGCCCACCGCCTGGTCGCGGCAGGCCTGGCAGACGGTGTAGATCAGGTCGGCCACGCCGGGGAAGTACGGCGCCAGCTTGGTGATCCCGTCGAGGGTCGTGCCGTGGTTGGACGGCGCCAGGCCGATCAGCTTGTCCACCTTGGAGGCGCCGCCGAGGAACTTCAGGTAGTAGTTCGGCAGCATGCCGCCCTGCGAGTGCCCGACGATGTCGACCTTGGCCGCACCGGTCGCGGACCTCACCAGGTCGACGAAGTGGGCGAGTTGGGCGGCCGAGGCGGGCACCGGTCCGAGGCCGCCGATCGGCAGCAGCAGACCGCTGCCGCTGGAGGTGACGCCCGGGACGGTGCCGTAGTCGAGGGCGAAGACGCAGTACCCGAGGCCCTTGAGCAGCGGGGAGAGCGCCAGCCAGTTCTCGTAGCGGTTGGCGAAGGTGCCGTGCACCAGCACCACCGGGTCGGGGTGGGCGGCGGACGGCCGGCAGCTCCAGTCGTTGGCGCCGGGCGGCGAGGCCACCGAGTCACCGTCGGGCGGGAGCGCGGCCTCGGCGGCGGCCGGGGTGGCGGCGACCGGAGCGGCCACGGCGGGGGCCGCGGCGGCGCCGACCAGTAGCGCGCCCGCCAGGACGGCCGCACCGACGGCTCCGCCGAGCCGACGGCGCAGGGGAGTTGCGGAGAAGCGGAGAAGTGGGGTTCTCAACTGTTGCCTCCACAGCGGAAGTTTGTTACCAACAGGTAACCCGAGTGGCTCAATGATGCGGTCGCCCCTCCGGCCCAGCCCTTGGACGTCCCCCAGACCTGGACGGTGTTCTCTGTGACCGGTCACAACGCACCCCACTGCACCCCCACCAGCCACTCCGCCGAACTCCCCGCGCACCGGGCCCCCGACGCCGCCACCAGCACCCCTGCCGCCAAGGCCACCGACGCCGCCGACACCCCCACCGGCGCCACCGGACACCCCTCGCCGTGGCGCGTCCCGGTGATCGGCGGACTCCCGGCCGACCAGCGACTCCTGAGCAGCGCCCGCGAGTTGGCCGCCGAGGTGGTCGCCGCCCTGCTGGAGCGGGTACCGGTCTACCACCGCCTCCCGCGCGAGCAGCTCACCGGCGAACTCACCCGGGACACCGAGCGCCGCATCCGCGGCCTGGCCCACGCCGTCCGCACCGGACTCCCCGCCCCCGCCGAGGAGTTCACCGCCGTACGGGACGCCGCCGCGCGCCGCGCCGAGGAGGGCCTGCCGCTGGACGCCGTCCTGCTCGCCCACCACCTGGGGCTGGAGGTCTGCTGGGAGTTCATCACTCGGGACGCCCACGCCGGGGACGCCGCCGACCTGCTGCTGCTCAACCGCCTGCTGCTCGACCAGCTCCGCCGGGCCGTCACCGCCGCCAGCGCCGGCTACCTGGACGGGCAGCAGTCGGCCGGCGACCGGAACTCCACCGCCCGGCAGTCCCTCCTGTCCGCACTGCTCGCCGGCACTCCCGCCGAGGAGGCCGCCGCCCGGGCCGGCACCGAACTGCCGCCCGGCTACGCCGTACTCTGCCTGTCCCTCGCCGACCACCCGGACGAGCACTCCCCCGGCATCGACCCGGCCATCGCCGCCCGTCGCAAGCTGCGCCGTTTCGTCTCCGAACTCGACCACCGCACCCGGCAGTCGGCGCTCTCCTCGCTCACCCCCTCGGGCGGCCTGCTGCTCCTCCCGCTGCCGACCCCGCCGGACCTGGCCGACGGGCCCGCCGACGGATCCGAGGGCAGATTCGAGGGCAGATTCGAGGGCGGAGTCGAGGACCGGGCCGACTGGTCCCTGCTCGGCGCCGTCCTCGCCGCCGCGGCCCGCGCCGCAGGTGTGCCCGTGCTGGCCGGAGCGGCCGCCGCAGCGCCGGCCGAGGTGCCCCGCGCCGCCGCCCTCGCCTACGAAGTCCTGGACGTGGCCCGGACGTTCGGCCGCCCGCCCGGGCTGCACCGGCTGGACGACGTGCTACTGGAGTACCAGCTCACCCGGCCCAGCCAGGCCCGCGCCCGGCTCGCCGCACTGCTCGAACCCCTCGCCGACAACGGGGAGTTGCTCACCACCCTGCGCATCCACCTGGCCGGCGGCCTCAACCGCCGACAGACCGCGAGCGCCCTGCACCTGCACCCCAACACCGTCGACTACCGGCTGCGCCGGATCGCCGTGCTCACCGGGCTGGACCCGGCGCGCCCGGCCGACGTCCTGCGGATCACCGCCGCGATCGCGGCCCGGACGGCCGAGCGGTCGAGCGCGGCCCACCGGTCGTGACGTCCTGCCGTCAACGACCCGCAAATCAACGGCCCGAGCTCACCGGCCCGAGCTCACCGGCCCGCAAACAACAGGCCCGGGCTCAACGGCCCAGGTCAGCGGGCCGACGACGCCGTCCTGCTGGAGGCCGGTGCACCGCTGGGATCGACCGAACGACCTCAGTCCCGCTCCCCCGGCAACCGCAGGTCCCACCCCACCAGGGCGCGCAGCTGCTCCGCCGTCACCCCGTCCGGCACCGGCCGGGGCGGTTCGTGCCGCAGCGGCGGCTGCCAGCCCTCCTCCTCGGTCCACCGCCGGACCACCTTGGCCGGGGCACCGGCGACCACGCTGTGGTCGGGCACCTCGCCGCGCACCACCGCACCGGCCGCGACCACCACGTTGCGGCCGATCCGCGCCCCCGGCATGATCACCGCGCCGGTACCGATCCAGCTGCCGGTGCCGATCTCCACCGGCTCGTTGCGCGGCCACTGCTTGCCGATCGGCAGCTCGGTGTCCCGGTACTCGTGCGCCTGGTCGCTGACGTACACCCCGGGGCCGGTCCAGACGTCGTCGCCGATCACGATCGACTGGTGGCCGACGATGTGGCTGTCCCGCCCGATCACGCAACCGCCGCCGATCCGCACGATCGGCTCCGGCCCGAGGTCGAGCCCGGGCAGGAAGCCCGCACTGATGGTGACCCGCTCGCCGATGATCGAGAACGGCCCGATGGTGATCCACCGCTCGTTGAACACCGCCCCGAGCGGGAAGGCGAGGGTGGTGCCGTCGCCCAGCTCGCCGAACCGGTACGGACCGGGGTTCCGGTTGCTGACCGCGCCGGTCCGCTGCACCCAGCGCCAGCCCCGGTGGACGAGGCGCCCAGCGGCCCGGCGGCCGCCGTCCCGGACGGTGGAGAGGAGGGAACGGGTTATCGGCATGCGCTCACGTTACCGGCCCGTAGCGTCCGCCCGGTGACCGGGAGGCCGACATCACACCGGCCCCACCGCTCCCTTCCGCACCGCCCCGGACCGCCCCCCTTGCCGGCCGGGCTGGGCCGGGGCCGCGCCCAGCCGGAGGCCGGCCCGGCCCGCGGCTCAGCGCACCCAGCCGGAGGCCCAGCCCAGCCCGCGGCTCAGCGCACCCAGGCCGCCGGCCGCTTCTCCAGGAAGGACCGCATCCCCTCCTGCGCCTCCGCCGACCCGAACAGCCGCGCCGACAGCTGCACCAGCTCGTCCGCGTCCCGCTCGAAGGACCGCGCCACCTCGGCGTTGGCCAGCCGCTTGGACTCCGCCAGCCCCTGCGGCGAGCCCTGGCGCAGCGCGTCCAGCAGACCCTTCACCAGCACCCCGGTGGACTCGCTGGAATCGGCCGCCTGGGTGATCAGACCGATCCGGGCCGCCTCGGCGGCGGCGAAGACCTCGCCGGTCAGGTAGTAGCGGGAGGCGGCGCGCGGCTCCAGCTTGGGGCGCAGCGGCAGCGAGATGACGGCGGGCGCCAGGCCGAGCCGGACCTCGGTGAAGGCGAAGGTCGCGGCCGGTCCGGCGACGGCGAGGTCCGCCGCGCCGATCAGGCCGAGGCCGCCGGCCCGGGCGTGCCCGTCGACCACGGCGATCACCGGCTTGGTGCAGTCCACGATCGCCTTCTGCAGCTCGACCAGGCCGCGCGGGCCGACGGTCGGGTCCGCCCCGGTCGCCTCGGAGAGGTCCGCACCCGCGCAGAACACCTTGCCGGTGTGGGTGAGCACCACCGCACGGACGTCCCGGTCGGCCGCGGCCACCGCCAGTCCGGCGTGCAGCTCGGACATCAGGCGGGAGGAGAGTGCGTTGCGGTTGTGCGGCGAGTCGAGGGTGAGCGTGGTGACGGCGTCCGCGGTGGTGACGCGGACGAGGGGCTCTGCGCTGGTCATCGGCGTGGGCCTGCCTTCCGGCTGAGGGTGGGTCGGACTGCGGGCGCGGACCGGGGTGCCCGGACCGCGCCCGCACGACTCTGGCACGCCCACCCGCTCCTCGGCCAGAGCCGATCGGCACCCCTCGGCCGGAGCCGTACGGGCCCCGGCGGCCCCGGCCCTCCGGCCGCCGGGCCGAAAACCGCTGGTGGCAGCCGTGGTCCGCCCGTCAGCATGGGCCCATGACCACCGACCCCCCGGTCCTGCTGCTCGCCCCGCGGATCAACGAGACCGGCCTCCAGCTGCGCACCGCCGCCGGGCTGCGCGGCCTGCGCGCACGCACCGCCGCCTCCTGGCGGGCTCCGCGTGACCTGCTCGGCGCCGCGGTGCACGTGTACGGCGGGCCGCTGTTCGCGGACGCGGTCGGCCGGGAGCTCGGCCTCGCCCTGCTGGAGCCGGCCGAGGACTGGCTCGCCCGGCTGCCGCTCGCGCTGACCGGCCGACGGGTGTCCGCGACCACGCTGGCCGAGGCCCGCGGGCTGCGCGGCCCGGCCTTCGTGAAGCCGCCCGCGGACAAGCTGTTCGCCGCCCGGGTCTACCCCGACGGCCGCGCGCTGCCCGGGCCCGCTCTGCTGGACGGGGACATCCGCGTACTGGTGAGCGAGGTGGTCCGGTTCCGCACGGAGTTCCGGCTGTTCGTCCTGGACGGCGCGGTGCGGACGGGCTCGCGCTACGCGCAGGACGGCGACCTGTCCGTCGCACCGCTGGGGGCGGACGGCCCCGAGGTGCTGGCCTTCGCCCGCGACGTGCTGGCCGCCTCGGCCTCGCACGCCCCGCTGCCGAGCGCGGTGGTGGTGGACGTCGGACGGACGGACCGGGGCTGGGCGGTGGTCGAGGCCAACGCCGCCTGGGCCAGCGGGGGTTACGCCGCCGACCCGGGCGAGGTCCTGGACGTGGTGCTGCGCTCCTCCGGCCCTGCCGCCCAACTGCCCCCCGCCGACGAGCCGTTCCGGCGCGAGCTGCCCGAAGTGGTGCGCTGACGGGTGCGTTGACGCCTGCGCTGACGGGTGCGTTGACGGGTGCACTGACGGGCGGGTTGACCGGGGCCGGCCACTTGCCGTCCCGGCGTACGGTGGAGCACGATCGGGCACCATGACCACCACGCACCTCACCCACATCACCCAGCCGCCGGGCGTGTTCCCCGCGAAGGGCTACACCCACGTCGTCACCGGCACCGGCCGGCTGGTCCAGGTCTCCGGACAGGTCGCCTTCGACGAGCACGGGAACCTGGTCGGCGCGGGTGACCCGAAGGCCCAGGCCCGTCAGGTCTTCGAGAACCTGCGCCACTGCCTGGCCGCCGCCGGCGCCGACTTCTCGGACGTCGTCAAGTTCACCTTCTTCATGACCGACATCGCCCACCTCGCGGCGATCCGGGAGGCCCGGGACGAGTACCTGGGAGACCTGCCGCTCCCGGCCGCCTCCGCGATGCAGGTCGCGGCCCTGTTCCGGCCCGACGTGCTGATCGAGATCGAGGCCACGGCGATCGTCCCGGAGTAGCCCCCCTCAAGCCGGCCCCTCCCTCGCCGCCACCCCAACTCCCTAGTGGTACAGACCTGTTGACGCATTGGTCCAGTCCTCCTACAGTGCCCATGCCCCCGCCCCCCACGGCGCGGGCGCCGATCGCACACGGAGCACTCCCGGTTCTACGTCACCCTGTCCAACCCCCACCGCCACAGGGAGAACCATGTCCGCTCGATCCCGGGCGGGACGCCCGCGCATGCGCAGCAGACTGCTGGCGCTGCTGTCCGTCCTACTCCTGCCACTCGCCGTCCTGACCGCGCTCGCCGCCCCGGCGAGCGCGGCGGGCAGGCTCACCGCCACCTTCACCACCGCCGACAACGGCTCCTGGTGGCAGGGCACGTACATCGTCCACAACGACAACGCCACCGCCGTCACCGGCTGGACCCTGGACTTCGACCTGCCCGCCGGCGTCACCATGGGCAACACCAGCAACGGCACCGCGACCGTCAACGGCCGGCACGTCACCGCCACCGCCGCGTACTACAACGCGACCGTCAACGCCCACAGCACCACCGAGCCGTACAGCTTCTGGTTCGTCGGCACCGGCCCGGTCTCCACCCCGCTCAACTGCCGCGTCAACGGCGACAAGTGCGACGGCTCCGCCGACGTCCCGCCGTCCGCGCCGGGCACCCCCACCGTCACCGGGGCGACGGCGCACACCCTCGCGCTGAGCTGGCCGGCCGCCACCAGCGGGGACTTCCCGGTCGCCTCCTACGACGTGCTGAGCGGCACCACCGTGCTCGCCTCCGGCCCGACCGCCAACGCCCTGGTCACCGGGCTCACCCCGGCCACCACGTACACCCTGACCGTCCGGGCCAAGGACAGCCGCGGCAACACCGGCCCGATCAGCGCGCCGGTGACGGCCGCCACCTTCGACCCGTCCACGGACCGGGTCCCGCCGACCGCACCCACCAACCTCCGTGCCACGTCGGTCGGTTCCTCGGACGTGACGCTCGCTTGGAACGCCGCCACCGACAACGTCCGGGTCGCCGCGTACGACGTCTACCAGGGCGCCACCCTGGTGGCGACGGTCGACGGCGGCACCCTGACCGCGTCCGTCGGCGGCCTCTCCCCGTCCACCGCCTACACCTTCACGGTGCAGGCCCGCGACCCCGCCGACAACGCCTCGCCCGCCTCCGCTCCGCTCGCCGTGACCACCGCGGACATCGTCGGCGCCGGCAAGTACGCCCGGGTCGGCTACTTCGTCCAGTGGGGCATCTACGGCCGCCAGTACTTCGTCAAGAACCTCGACACCTCGGGCAGCGCGGCCAAGCTCGACATCGTCAACTACGCCTTCGAGAACATCGATCCGGTCAACCTGACCTGCCTCGCGGGCGTCACCAAGGGCACCACCGCCAACCCGGAGGACCCGGACCAGGGCACCGGCGCCGGTGACGCCGACGCCGACTACGCCCGCCCGATGAGCGCCGACCAGTCGGTGGACGGCGTGGCCGACGACGGCTGGGGCAAACTCCGGGGCAACTTCAACCAGTTGAAGAAGCTCAAGGCCAAGTACCCGAACCTCAAGGTGGTCGTCTCACTCGGCGGCTGGACGTACTCCAAGTACTTCTCCGACGTCGCCGCGACCGACGCGTCCCGGCAGAAGTTCGTCAAGTCCTGCGTGGACACCTGGATCAAGGGCAACCTGCCCGTCTACAACGGCGCCGGCGGGGACGGCGTCGCCGCCGGGATCTTCGACGGCATCGACCTCGACTGGGAGTGGCCCGGCTCCGGCGACGGCCACCCGGGCAACCACTGGAGCGCGAACGACAAGGCCGACCTGACCCTGCTGGCGGCCGAGTTCCGCAAGCAGCTCGACGCACTGGGCGGCCCCCACAAGCTGCTCACCGCCTTCACCCCGGCCGACCCGGCCAAGGTCGCGGCCGGCTGGGACCTCGGCAAGGTCTTCACCTCGCTCGACATCGCCAACGTCCAGGGCTACGACTTCCACGGCTCGGGCAGCGACAACTCCTGGGAGCCCAACCGCACCGGCCAAGCCTCCAACCTCTACTCCGACCCGAACGACCCCTACAACTTCCACTTCAGCGTGGACGGCGCCGTCCGGACCTACCTCGCCGCCGGGGTCAACCCGCGCAAGCTGACCATCGGCTTCCCGTTCTACGGGCGCGGCTGGCAGGGCGTGGCGGACGGCGGCGCCCACGGCGTCTGGCAGTCCGCGAACGGCGCGGCGCCCGGCCAGTTCGCCGAGGAGGCGGGCACCCGCGGGTACCAGAACCTGCTCACCGGCGTGCCCGGGCTCACCGTCTACCACGATCCCAAGTCCGTTGCCACGTACGGCTACACGGGCGCGAACGGCCAGTGGTGGACCTTCGACGACGCCTGGTCGATCGCCCAGAAGACGGCCTACCTCAAATCGAAGAACCTGCTCGGCGGCATGATCTGGGAGATGTCCGGCGACACCCCGTCGGGCACCCTGATGTCCGCCCTCGACACCGGGCTCAAGTGACCGGGCCCAGATGACCGGGCCCAGATGACCGGGCTCAGGTGACCGGGCTCAGGTAGCCGCCACCGAACCGCCGGCCGGGCCGGTGCCCCGAACGGGGGCGCCGGCCCGGCCGCACGGACCGGGTCCCGCTACCGGGCGGCCATCGCCATCAGCTTGCGCGCCGCCCGGTTCTGCCGCAGCAGCTGCGCGAAGGTGGTGTGCCCCTGGGTGGTCCGGGCGAACGCCCGCCACGCCGCCGGCACCGTGGTGACCGCCGTGTGGAACAGGTACGGCCGCCGCTCGAAGGCGCTCAGCAGCTGCTTGCCCGCGCGCATCTCCACGCCCAGCCCGGCCTTGATCGCGAACGCGTAGTTCAGCGCCTCGCGCCGCACCGTGCCCGCGTCACCCGCCTCCGCGATCCGCACCGCCCACTCCCCGGCCAGCCGGCCGGAGCGCAGCGCGTACGAGATGCCCTCGCGGGTCCACGGCTCCAGCAGTCCGGCGGCGTCCCCGGCCACCAGGACCCGGCCGCGGGCGAGCGGCGAGTCCTCGGCCCGGCAGCGGGTCAGGTGCCCGGACTCGATCCGCGGGGGGAAGCCGGACAGGCCCAGGCGCCGGATGTAGTCGGCGAGGTACTGCTTGGTCCGCTCGCCGTCACCGCGCGCCGAGATGACGCCCACGGTCAGGCTGCTGGTCTCGGTCTTCGGGAACACCCAGCCGTAACTGCCGGGCAGCGGGCCCCAGTCGAGGTGGATCCGGCCCGACCAGTCGGCGGCCACCTGCGGCGGGACGGGGATCTCGGCCTCCAGGCCGAGGTCGATCTGGTCGAAGGTGACGCCCACGTGCCGGGCGATCCGGCTGGCGCTGCCGTCCGCACCGACCACCGCCCGGGCCTCGAAGGTGCGCCCGTCGGCGGCCGTGACCACGGCCGTGCGGTGCTCGCCACCGCGCTGCTCGACCCCGGTGACGGTCACTCCGGTGACCAGCACCGCCCCGGCCTGCTTGGCGGACCGGACCAGCCGCAGGTCGAACTCGTCCCGGTTGACCAGCCCGAACAGCATCCGCTTGGAACGCTTGGTCCGGGTGTACTGCCCGTCGTAGGCGAAGGTGACGGCCGACACCCGGTCCTGCAACGGCAGTTCGAAGTTCGGCGGCAGGCTGTCCCGGGACGGGCCGATGATGCCGCCGCCGCAGGTCTTGTAGCGGGGGTGCTCGGCCTTGTCGAGCAGCAGCACCCGGCGGCCCTGTTCGGCGGCGGCGTACGCGGCCGAGGCCCCGGCCGGTCCGGCGCCGACCACCACGACGTCCCAGACGCCGTCCTGCGGCTGCGACGCCTCGTCGAGCGGGCCGTGCGACGGGCCCTCCGAAGGGCCCTCCGACGGGGCTTGCGACGGGCTGTCGACCGGGACGTCCGACGGACGCTCGACCGGGACGTCCGACGGGCTGTCGATCGGGCTACGGGAATCAGGGCTTCCGGAGTCAGTCACGTCGACCAATCCTATGCGTCCGCCCGGTGCCCCGGTCGCCGCACCACCCACCGATCCGGAAGCTCCCCGCTGCCCTCCGGACGGCTCAGCCTATGATCGGCGGTACCCCAACCGACCGCCTCCGCCCCTACCACCCCCCGGGCGGACCCGTCCCCTCCGGAGCCCCGATGTCACAGCCCCTGGCCGACGCCGTCCGGTCCCTGATGGACCGTGCCCGCACCGACCTCGCCGAGCTGGTCGCCTTCCAGTCGGTCGCCGACCCGCGCCAGTTCCCGGTCGAGGAGTGCCAGAAGGCCGCGCACTGGGTCGCCGAGGCCTTCGCCGCCGAGGGTCTGACCGGCATCCGGCTGCTGGACACCCCGGACGGCACCCAGTCCGTCTACGGCGAGCTGCCCGGCCCCGAGGGCGCCCCGACCGTGCTGCTCTACTCGCACTACGACGTGCAGCCCCCGCTCGACGAGAGCGGCTGGCACAGCCCGGCCTTCGAGCTGACCGAGCGCGACGGCCGCTGGTACGGGCGCGGCGCCGCCGACTGCAAGGGCAACATCCTGATGCACCTGACCGCCCTGCGGGCGCTGCGCCAGGTGTACGGCGACGACTACCCGGTCGGCCTGAAGGTCATCGTGGAGGGCTCCGAGGAGCAGGGCACCGGCGGTCTGGAGCGCTACGCCGAGGCCCACCCCGAGCTGCTCGCCGCCGACGTCATCGTGATCGGCGACACCGGCAACTTCGCCCCGGGCCTGCCGACCGTGACCGCCACGCTGCGCGGCATGACGGTGGTCGAGGCCTCGATCACCACGCTGGCCGGCAACCTGCACTCCGGCGGTTTCGGCGGCGCCGCCCCCGACGCGCTGCAGGCACTGATCAAGGTGCTCGCCTCGCTGCACGACGAGAACGGCGACGTCGCGGTCGCCGGGCTGGCCGCCGACCAGACCTGGGAGGGCGTGCAGTACCCGGAGGAGCAGTTCCGCGCCGACGCCAAGGTGCTCGACGGCGTCGCCCTGACCGGCACCGGCACCGTCTCCGACCGGCTGTGGGCCCGCCCGTCCGTCACCGTCCTCGGCATCGACGCCCCGCCGGTGATCGGCGCCACCTCCTCGGTGCAGGCCGCCGCCAAGGCGCTGATCTCCCTGCGCGTCCCGCCGGGCATGGACACCGAGGCCGCCCAGGACGCCCTGGTCGCCCACCTGGAGGCGCAGGTCCCGCTCGGCGCCCGACTGACCGTCGAGCGCCAGGGCAACGGCGCGCCGTTCCGCGCCGACACCAGCGGCCCGGCCTACGAGGCGATGGGCGAGGCGATGGCCGAGGCCTTCGGCACGCCGATGGTCGCCTCCGGCGAGGGCGGCTCGATCCCGCTCTGCAACACCCTGCGCTCGCTCTACCCGCAGGCCGAGATCGTGCTGATCGGCGTCGAGGACCCGACCACCCAGATCCACGCCGTCAACGAGAGCGTCGACCCGCAGGAGCTGGAGCGGATGGCCCTCACCGAGGCCCTGTTCCTCCGCCGCTACGCGGAACTGCGCACCGTCTGACGGGAGTTCGCACCGGTCCCGGGCCGCCCGCCACGCCACCGGCGGGCGGCCGCGACCACCGCCGCGTAGCCGACCGCACCCACCGCGAGGCCGGCACCGGCCCCGAAGCACACCTCCGGGACGAGGTTGCGGCGCAGCGGGGCGATCCGGTGCAGCACCCCGGCCGCGGTGGCCGCGGCCAGCACCGCGGTGGCCGTCCGCCTGGTCCGCGGCGCCAGCCGCACGGCCGGGCGCACCGGTTCCACGGCCCGCACCGCGCGCGCCGCCCAGCCGCCCAGCGCGGCCAGCGCCAGCGCCGAACTCCCGTACTGCAGCGCCTCGTAGACCGGGACCCCGGCCACCGTCCGGTCCAGTACGGGCAGCAGCCGCACGCCCAGCCGGCCGCCGTGGGTGAACGCGTCCCAGCCGACGTGGGTGGCCGCGCCGACCGCCGCCGAGGCCACGAACCAGGCCGCGTCCGCGCCCAGGCCCCCGGCACCGCCGCAGCCGCCGGTACCGCCCGCACCGGCCGCCGCGGCCCGGCGGACCGTCAACGCCTCGGCGCCGCCCGCCCACCGTTCGGGCAGCAGCCCCACCAGCGGCGCGCGCAGCAGCCCGTGCCACCCCGCCACCAGCGCGCCGGCGATCGCCACGTCCAGCGTCGGCACCGCCCACCAGGCGTGGGTCAGCCCGCCGTGCCCGTACACCCCGGGCAGCAGCGACTCGGCGAAGAACGGCACGTCGGGCGCCATCGACCCGGCCACCAGCGCCGAGGCCACCAACGGCCCGCGCTCCCCGGCGGCGCGCAGCAGGGGCAGGACGGCGGCGGGATGGCTCAGCGTGAACGGCATGTCCCCATCCTGACCCCCGCACCGGCCGCGCCACCAACCGGGGCCGGGCCACCGCCCGGCGCCCCGGCCCTCCTCCCCCTGCCCCTCCTCCCCCGGCCCGTCGGCCCCCAGCCCGTCCGCCCCCAGCCCGTCCGCCCCCGGCCCTTCCGCCCCCGGCCCTCCGGCGCTACGCCGCGTCCGCCGTGCTGGCCAGGCGGCCGAGCGCCGCCCGGCACCCCGCCTCCAGGTAGCGCAGTTCCCCGCTGCGCCGGGCGTCCAGCGCGGCGGCCAGGCGCCGGTAGCGGCTGGGCGGCAGCAGGTCGGCCGACTCGTCCAGGGTGACGAACCGGCAGCCGCGCAGCTCCTCCTGTTGCAGCAGCAGGTTCCGCCGGCCCGCGTCGTCCAGCAGGCCGCCGTCGTACATCAGCCGCAGGCCGCCGCGTCGCGGGCCGGTACGCGGTTCCCAGTCGACGGCGAGCAGCCGCAGCACCGAGGGGTCCAGGCGCAGCCCGAGCTCCTCGGCGGTCTCGCGCAGGGCGGCGTCGGTGGGGGCCTCGCCGCGTTCGACCACGCCGCCGGGGAAGTCCCAGTCGGGCTTGTAGACCGGGTCGACGAGCAGCACCCGGTCCTGCTCGTCGAAGAACAGCACGGCCGAGGCCACGGTGTCGCCGGTCGGGTCGGGGGCCTGGACGATCGGACAGCGCGCGGCACCGACCCGGACGAGTTCGGCGATCCGGTGCGCGGTCTCGCGCGGGGTGAGCGCGCCGTTGTCGATCATCCGGGCGTCGCCGACCAGCCAGCGGCGGGCGGCCCGGTAGTGCGGCAGGTGCTCCAGGCACCAGGTGCGGACCCGCTCGCTGCGCTCCGGGTCGCCCGGGCATTCCTCGCGGTGGGCGATGCGGTTTCGCAGGATCGTTTCTTCGGGGTCCAGGACGAAGTGGTGCACCGCGATCCCGTGCGCGGCGAGGTCACCGAAGATCTCGTCCCGGTAGTCCTCTCTGAGCAGGGTCATCGGCACCACCAACGGCCCGCCCACCTCGCCGAGCAGCGCGGCGGCCGTCTCGGGCACCAGCCGACGCCAGGCCGCGAGGTCCTGGAAGTCGGACACCGTGGCCAGCCGGTCGGCCGGAAGCATCCGGCGCAGTCCGAAGCCGACCAGCTCGGGATCGAAGAGCACGCTCCCGGGCAGCAGTTCCACCAGCTCGCGGCAGGCGCTCGTCTTGCCCGCCCCGAATGTGCCATTGACCCAGACGATCACAACGTCCCCTGCCCTCGACTTGCCCCGATGCCGTTCGCACCGGGCAGCGCCCCCGTCGGCCGAACCAGCGCCACCCGTGGTGGTACCCGCGCGAAGCCGCTCCCCAAAACTGCTCGCCACGCCCGCCCGCGCGCCCCGACCCGCCCCTTGACAGCGGCATGTGCCCAGGCCACGGGCCCGGTACGGATATATGCGGATCGGCCGCCATCAAAGCCGCACCCCGCCGCCACACCGTTCGCACAGGGAGTCGGACCGGCCGACTTCCGGCGCGCGCCCCGACCGTACGCCGCTCGCGCCGCCCCTGCGCCCTCCCGCTCCCCCGTCCTCCCGCTCACCGCTCCCTACCCCCGCCCTCACCGCCCTCACCGCCCGCCGGTCGCACCGCTTGCCGGTCGCACCGCCCGCCGGTCGCACCGCTTGCGCGGCCCGCACCCCGCCGCGTACAGAGAAACCCATGAAGCTGCTCCCCGCCGGCCGGGTCGTCGTCATCGGCTCGGTCAACACCGACCGGATCCTCCGCTGCCCCGTACTCCCCGCGCCCGGCGAGACCGTGCTGGCCACCGACGCCACCCGGGGGTTCGGCGGCAAGGGCGCCAACCAGGCGGTGGCCGCGGCCCGGATGGGGGCCGCCACCCACCTGGTGGCCAAGGTGGGGCGCGACGCCGAGGGCGAGGCGGCGCTCGACGACCTGCGCGGCGCGAACGTGGAGACGGGCGCCGTCCACACCCACCCCGACGCGCCCACCGGCCAGGCGATCGTCATGGTCGACCCCGCCGGGGAGAACAGCATCGTGGTCGTGCCCGGCGCGAACGCCCACCTGACCCCGGACGAGGTCGGCGCGGCCCTGGCCCGGCTCCACCTGCTCCCGGTCGACGTCGTCCTCACCAGCAACGAGGTCCCCCCGGAGTGCATCCGCGCCGTCGCCGCGGCCCTGCCCGCCGCGGGCCCGCGCGGCGGCACCCGCTGGCTGCACAACACCGCCCCGGCCGGCGCCCTGCCCGACCCCGGCCCCACCGGACGCCGCCCGCTGGTGGTCGCCAACGCCGTCGAGGCCCGGCAGCTCACCGGCGCCGCGGACGCCGTCGAGGCGGCCCGTGCGCTGGCCCGGCAGGGCGAGGGGGCGGTGGTCACCCTCGGCGGCGAGGGCGCCCTGGTCGCCGCCGGCGGAGCACTCACCCGGCTGCCCGCGCCGACCGTCCGGGTGGTCGACACCACCGGCGCCGGCGACGTCTTCTGCGGGGCGCTCGCCGCCGGCCTCGCCCGCCTGGCCGACCTGCCCGACGCGGCCGCCACCGCCGTCGCCGCCGGGGCCTTCGCCGTCACCGCGCTCGGCGCCCGCGGCGCCCTCCCCCGCCCGACCGACCTCTGACCGCGCGTCGGCAGCGCCCTCCCGGCCCGGGCACCGGGGTGCGGGCGCGGGGGGGGGGGGGGGGGGGGGGGGGGGGGGGGGGGGGGGGGGGGGGGGGGGGGGGGGGGGGGGGGGGGGGGGGGGGGGGGGGGGGGGGGG